>JAIXPR010000349.1 GCA_027486155.1 Pseudomonadota bacterium
GCCAGGAATGGCCGCCCTCCCATCTATCGCCACACGGGAGGGCGAGCATTGCTACTCGCCGGGATGCCGCGCACCGCTGATGACCTTCGCCTCACGTAATCACTCGGCGGTCGGGGACGACCGCCCTCCCATCCATCGCCACACGGGAGGGCGACCGTCCTCGGTCGCCGGGATGCCGCGCATCGCATTCGGCTTTCGCCTTACGGAACCACATGGCGGCCAGGAATGGCCGCCCTCCCATCTATCGCCACACGGGAGGGCGGTCATCATCCACGTCCATTAGGTGTTTTCCTGAACCCATTTCTCAGCTACATAGAGAACGTTCTTTCACATTTAAAAGGCTCATCCATGTCCACCGAACGAAATCCCGCTATCCGCGCTATCATGATGCCTCGCGACACAAACGCTTTGGGTAGCATCTTCGGAGGACACATCCTCAGCCTGATCGACTTGGCGGCGGGTCAACACGCGCGCTCTATCGCGCCCAAGAAGTACGTCACGAAGATCATGCGAGAGGTTCAATTTATCGCGCCGGTGTACGTGGGAGACTCTGTCAGCTTCTATTGCTCAACGATCAAGACCGGTCGCACCTCCATAACCATCCAGATCGACGTTGAGGCTTCGCGAGGCATCGATCAGGTGCACACCCTGCGGGTCACAACCGCAGAGGTTGTCATGGTCGCGGTCGATAGCAACAACAGACCGATCCCTGTCTTTGAAGAAGTGTAAAGGAATCCGCCCTGTAGTCGACTTCAGCTAATGTGCTCGCTGCGCGAGCACCCGCTCCACGGTATCGACAATAGCCTGCGTCGATCGATCTACTTCTACGTTCACCTCGTCCCCGATTGCAGCCGTTCCAAAGGTCGTCTTCGCAAGGGTCTCGGGAATGAGGGATATCGTAAATCGTGATGCGGCTCTATCGACGCCGGTAATCGTCAGACTCGCGCCATTGAGCGATATATAGCCCTTCTCAAAGATATACTTAGTCCACTCGGCTGGCACCTGAAAGGTAACGACCTTGCTATGCTCAAGCCTCTCGATGCCCGCGATCATCGCCACGACATCAACATGGCCAGAGAGGATGTGTCCTCCAACTTCATCGCCAAACTTAAGCGAACGCTCCACGTTCAGGAGGGCTGCCTCTTTCAGATTCTTAAAGGAGGTCCGGACGAGCGTTTCCGGAACCATATCAAAGGTCGCCTCATCACCCTGAAAAGATGTCACAGTCAAGCAACACCCATGAACCGACACGCTCGCTCCGATAGTAATTGAAGCGAGAAAGCCGGCCGGAAACCCGAGGCGGATGGTCACGATATCCGCTTTCCGTTCGATCGATATAACTCGCGCCTGCCCCTGAACGATGCCGGTAAACATGTCTTCCTCACTTACAGGAGCGAAATCACTCGAGCCCAGATACTGGCCGGCGATATTCCATCGCCTGTGCCGAGGATATCCCCACGCTCAAGTCCGAAACCGTTGGCGACATCTTTGAGAAGTCGTTCGTGCTGACTTCTTTTCTCCTTGTCGAGTTTGGTAGCGACTATCAGACAGTGAACCCCTGCCTCGATGCAGATGCGCTGGATAGAAACCTCGTCGACCTCAGGCCGCCGCCGACAATCATTCAGCAAGATAACCGTGCGAAGCTGTCGACGATTGCGAAGGTAATCAACGGTTAAACGAGATATCTCCTCCCGCTCCTCCTTCGACAGGCGCGCGAACCCGAAGCCAGGCATGTCAACGAGATTAAGGTCGAACTCAGCGCCTTCAACGAGCCCGTCCACGTGATAAAAGTTGAGCTCTTGAGTGCATCCCGGACGACCACTCACACGAGCGATCTTTCGCTGGCAGAGCCGATTAACGAAGGTTGATTTACCCACGTTCGAACGACCAATAATGGCTACCTCTGGAGCGGATTGCTTGCGAATAGCCGCGAGTGTCGGAGCGCCAAAAAGGAACTCCGCATGTTTGACGTGCAACGCTTCACTACTTTCGCCCATCGGTTCCCTCTCTCTCCTTTGAGAACCGTTTCTCTAGTCGAGAAAGACGAACTCCAAGCGTGACGATGTAAACGGCCAAGATCGCCCACACCACGGTGTAGGACCAAAACAGGGAAGGGAAGGTATCAGGCGTCATAGTGTATATCCTCAAGAGCGAGCGTTCGCGCGCGATCCTCGGCGCATCCGATTCGGTATCGTACCCAAATCAAAAGAGCGCAAAGAAGCAACATGCCAACAACCGAGATTCCGAAAGCTTGCCAATAGGAGGGGTCTCGAAGCCCTCCGTGCTCAATAACCTCAGGGTGGAGTCGAGCGCTTTGCGGCAACAACTTGATTGAGAGGTAAACGAGAGGAACCGATGCCGCCCCAAGGATCCCGAGGATCGAGCCATGCACGGCCGTCTTCGATGGATCACCGAAGTTACGGAGCACCGTAAACGAGAGAAAGATCAGCCATAGGACGAGAAACGTAACGAGGCGGGGCTCCTCCCACCGGAACCACGTATTCCAGGCGCTATGTCCCCATATCATCCCCGTGATTAGCACGATGGTACACAGCACAAATCCCACCTCTCCAGCCGCGACCGAGAGAGCGTCATGCCTTTTATTTCGGCTGGTCAGGTAGCTTACGCTTGAGACGAACACGACGAAAAACGCCCCGTAACAGGCGAGCGCCGCGGCCACGTGAAAGTAAAAAACGCGTTGCACAGCGCCCATAATCTGCTCGTTCGGCACCACCATGAAGATGAAGTACTGAGCGACCCCGAGGAGGACGAGGGTTACGAGAGCCAAACCTGGAAAGAGTGCTGAATTCATACTGCTTGCGACTTTATACCAACCATTAGCGACGATAAACAACTGGGGCCGGTCGTAATGGCGAGACGCCAATGCCCCCTCGGATCAGCTACATACGGTCTCATTGGGACGATGCGCCTATGATCACGTTCTTTCACGAGCCTGCATGAGAGCTAAGAGACGATCTCCGAACTCCCTTGTATTCATGACTCCCCGAAAACGCTCTGCCCCCGGGCCACGAGCGAATATCGGTATAGGGGTACTGGTATGGGTACCCGTGCTCCAGGCGATATTCATTTGGGGAGTCAGAAGAGCGGCGAGGCGCGCCGACGCGATATAATGAGGATAGGGATAGAATACTGAACGCCACTCGGGACCGGAAAGCAATGTCTTGGCGCTCTCAACTGAGAGCTCTAGTCGCGTTCCGTCGCGCACCATCTCGCACAACTTCTCCGGTGTACGTTGCTCGGCGGGCAGGGCGGCGAATTCCCGCGAGATATCCGACAGAGAACGAGAGCTTGCGTCGAGAGTGTTAATTACATCCGATGCTCCAAAGTTGAGCTTGCTTCCCTCCGACGACTTGAACGTCACACCATCAGAAGGTTCACCCGTATAGGAAAAGCCGAAGCCTCCAGTTTCATGGTCTCCTGTCATCAGCACCAAGGTATCCGGATGTTCTTGGCGGAATCGCTCGATCACCGCGACCAGCGTCGCCAGGCGCTTCATCTCAGCCAAGAGCCACCCAGCGTCATTCGCGTGACCAGCCCAATCGATCTGGCCAGCCTCAACCATGAGAAAAAAACCGTTCGGATTCTCTAAGAGAGTCAGGGCGCGCTGGGTCATCTCCGCGAGGGTCGGCTCCCGATCCCGACCTTCGTGAAAGGCGTCTCCCATGTTCTTTGTGGCGAAAAGTCCAAGCACCGGCAGTGATGCCCGCGAGAGTTCCCGTTTGTCACGAACCACGTGATAGCCACGCCCCAGCGCGTTCGAAAGAGGATTAAGCGAATCTCGCCGCTCACTCGTCACAGAACCGACCGCGAACGGAAGGGCCCCCTGCGCCGCGGCGTCTCTTGGAAGAAAATACGAAAGTCCACCTGAGAGCATAACATCCAACGGGCTGTTGGAGAGCTTCCAAGCGATCGAGTCCTCCATGGAACGATGCTCCTCGTGAACACCAAAACTCGCGGGAGTCGCGTGGGTTAATCGGGTGTCAGATATTGCCCCTGCGCGCATGCCGAGCTTTTTAGCCACCTCAACAGCGTTCTCACAAGGAAGGGAGTGTGCGTCGATTCCGACCTGCTGCGGTTCACATCCACAACCAGAGGAGAGCTGCGTCGCCGCGCAAGCCGAGTCGTTGACCAGATGCTTTTCCGTAAAAGGAATATGGAGGCCAACGAGCGAAGAGTCGCAGAATTGCGTGAATTTTTTTATTGTTTCTTGGCGATGTCGACTGAAGCGCTCGTGAGCGAAGGCGAGCGCGATCTGCTGCGGCCCCATTCCGTCGCCAATGATCACAATGACATTCTTGGGAGCCAGTGAAGAGAGACTCGAGGGGAGAGTGGCACGCGAGGCGCATCCACAAAGACACAACAGCAAGATAGTCAGCCTTCGCAATCGCATATGAGAAGCTCCGCCAATAACTAAATAACTAAGACGTCTCGACAACAGTACTATGGCGTCTCCCTGCTGTCACGAAGGCTCCCCGAGGCCGTTATCGATAGGACCGCGAGCCGACGAGACTCACGAAACGAGCCCCATGGCGACTACCTCGCGCTACTCTTTTATCGCCATCTCGAAGAGGTTAATCCCCGCCACCATGTAGAGCGTCTCAGCGCACAGAAGGATAATCGGCCACGGAGTTCCCTCATTTAGCGCGCCGTTGAGCACCAACTCCATGGTCATCTCCATGCCACACAGGAACACGGGAAAGAGAACTGGAAGCGAGATAATCGGGAGAAGGATCCCTTTGAGCTTAGAGGTGCTGGCGACCGCGGCAAGCAGAGCTAGCAGCGAGGCGAGCGCGCTCGACGCGCCGATACCGACAATACAGAGAGAACCAAGAATCCCCGAAACATCCTTATCAAGACTTAAGGCAAGGAGAAGCACTAACAACACGAAGCTCACCGAGAAGAAGAGCGTCATGACCACAACTTTAGCCAGGTACATCTGCGCGCCCGAAACGCCGCTTAAGAGGAGCCCCTCAAATCCCCTCCCCTCGAGCTCCTGCTCGTTGAACCGCGTCACCGATGTCGTGCTTGAGAGCATAAACACGACCCATAAGAGCATGGGATAGATCTTCTCGGCCGTAGCGACATCGAGCACAGCGGAGCTGACGCCGGCGCCAACAAGAACAGAGAAGAGAACCGCGTTACACGCTAAGAGGGTAAAGAGCTCCTTGCTGCGCCACTCAAGCCGCCACTCCTTCTGAATCAACACTCCGAGCGTCCTCAGCCAACGAATCATCGGTTTACCTCCCGATACCGGTCGAGAACTCGGGATATGATTTCACGAGAGGCGTCAGCCCCTGAATCGGCGACGACGTTCCCATCCGCGAGTACAACGACTCGGGTGGCTATTGGCGCCATACGGTGTAGATCATGCGTCGCTATGAGGAAGGTGCTTCGCGCGTCGCCCTCGCTCCGTCGTCGCTCGATCTCCCCAAGGAGCAGCGATGTACCCTTCTCATCAAGGTTACTGGTCGGTTCATCGAGCAGGATCAGTTCCGGGTCGCCAAGGAACGCCCGAGCGATACCGACACGAGCCTGCATTCCCTTCGACAGCTCCGACAAAGGTCGATCAACAACCTTCGAGAGCTCTAGACGGCTCACCAATTCATTCCACTCCGACGCTCTCTGAACGGAGGCGAACAGCTTTATATTCTCCCGCACAGAGAGCCTTCCATACAGAAAGAGGTGATGAGAGAGGAATCCTATCCGCATCGTGGCCCGAGTCACGGAGCCCGAGTCGGGCCGGGCGAGACCAGCGATAACGCGCAGTAGGGTCGATTTACCAGCGCCGTTCGCGCCAACAAGAAGCACAACCTCGCCCGAACCACACGAAAGGGAGAGCCGCTTAAGGACCGAGAGAGAACCGAAGGTCTTCGTAACGTCCTTAACGTCAAGCACTCTAGGCGACGCCTCCATGCTTTTCGATCTCTGCGAGGACCGACGCGACCTCGGAGGACAGCGATCGTTTGGATTGGTCGAAGTCATCCTGCGACAGCTTGCCCATTGAAAAATCCATCTCCAGGTCCTTGAGCGAGCGTAGCGCTCGCTCCTTGGCATCGAGCAATGGGCCCAAGGTGCCTTCGGTAGCCGAACCATAGTTTGGCATCGCCGTCTCAAAGAGGGGGCTTAGGACGTACCATACGACGAAGAGCGAAAGAACGAGAGATGCGATTATTCCGAAACTCATACAGACTGCGCCACCTTGTTACCTTGAGAATCACGAACCCGAGCCTCACGAGGTACCGGGATCGCGACAATGACTCCACCGAGAACCATAATGACAGCACCATACCAAAGCCACACTTGGAACGGATTGATGAATACCTTCATGGAGGCCTTTGTTCCCGTCTCATCTAATCCGGCGAGCACAAGGTACACATCCTCCCGCTGCCCCATGCGGAGAGCCACCTCGGTCGTTGTCTCCTTGTTTTTGCGGTAGAAGCGCAACTCAGGGACGAGTACCGAAAGAGGCTGCTCATCCGTCAGCGCGCGAACCGTTACATGAGCTTGAATCGCGTCATAGTTCGGTTGCCGCTCTTCGTGAAACTCATTGAGCTCCAGAGAGAAACGCCCAACGTTAAACCGCTCGCCTGGAGCGAGGGTAAACTCACGTTCAATCTTGTGCGCCATCGAGGCCGTGATTGCGACCGTCATAAGCAGAACACCGAAGTGGATTACGTGAGCGCCGTATTTGATACGCTGTCTACGCCACAACGTCGCGATATTCGCTGGTGACCAGGAACTAGCCTGCGTGACGCTCTTCTGGGCGGCGAGACCACGATTAACCTCTCCGATAATCGTCATAAGTCCGAAGAAGGAGATCGCGTACGCCAACACCGGATAGAAATCAACGATACCGGCGAATACCAGTGCAACCGCCACAACAAATGCCGATACAAACGGCAGTGCGAAGGAGCGGAGAAGCTGCGGCAGAGAGGAGCGTTTCCAGGCGATCGATGGACCGATGCCCATGAGCAGGATGAGCGCCAAGAAAAGCGGCACGTTGACCGCGTTGAAGAAAGGAATCCCGACGGTCTGTTTCACACCCGTAACAGCCTCGGAGAAAACCGGGAACATCACTCCCCACAACACAGCGAAGCAGATGCTGAGCAGCACGAGATTATTAAGAAGGAACACAGCCTCGCGAGAGAAGAAGCTCTCAATCGCGCGCTCTGGCTTCAATTCAGCTCTGCGATAGATCGAAAGGCCGATCGCGACGAGAACAATCGCGGATAGGTACACCAAGAAGGTCCACCCGATATCTGTTGATGCGAAGGCGTGAACGCTTTGAACGATTCCGGAGCGAGTGAGGAATGTACCGAACACGGTCAACGCGTAGGTGAGAACGATCAGAAAGACGTTCCAGATCTTGAGCATCCCCTTACGTTCCTGAACCATCACGGAATGAAGGAAGGCGGTCGCGGTGAGCCACGGCAGGAACGAGGCGTTCTCGACAGGATCCCACGCCCAGAAGCCACCCCATCCAAGCTCGAGGTACGCCCAGTGTCCGCCAAGAACGATACCAGCGGTCAGGAAGGTCCAGCCGATAAGGGTCCATCGACGGGTGAGACGGATCCAATCGTTCGACATCTGCCCCGAAGCGAGCGCCGCCATACAGAACGCGTATGGGACAGCGAGCCCGGTAAAGCCGAGGTAGAGCATCGGCGGATGAATCGCCATGTACTCATTTTGCAGGAGCGGATTGAGCCCGTTGCCATCGGGCATAGCAACCGGGGACTTCAGGTAGCGGAAGGGATTAGTGAGGAAAAGGGTGATTGAGGTAAAGAAAAGCGTTGAGGAACTTAGGAAGCTAAAAAGCCACGCCACGATAGCGCGTGGATACACCAGGGAGCGAAGCGCGACGCAGGCCGCGAAGAGCGCCACCAAGAAGCACCACAGCAACATCGAGCCATCCATGCCGCCCCAGATGGCGGTGATCTTATAGATCCACGGCATGTCTCGGTTGGAGTACTGCCATACGTACTGCACCGTGTAGTCGTTAGTCACGAACGAATAGCCCAGGGCGACAAGGGCGAGTCCGAGCGTTACCGCGATAAGGATCGTTCCCCGGCGAAGGGCCTCGATCCGAGATGGCAACGCTCGCGCGCCGGAACCAACAACACCGCCTCCGATAACGACAACGACAGAGAGCAACCACGCTATGCACAAGGCAAATTGACCAAATTCGACCACGCGAACTCCTTTCTAAACGAGAACGGACATTACTGACCCATCATCTGAGCAGGTTGAAATCCATCAGCTGGCGCCGCTCCCGGCACCGCTGGCTCATACTTGGAGGGACACTGGGTTTGAAGCTTGGCGGCTTGGATAGATCCGCCGATGTAATCACCATCGATCAATACATCGCGACCCGCCGCGAACATGTCGGGCTTTAATCCGCGATATACAACCGGAACAACTCCCTCGCCCCCTTCAGGGTTTTTTACACTGAACGAGAGGACCATCTGTGGCTCGGTCTGATAGGTAATCGGCTCAACCACACGCCCGCCAACACGAATTCGTTTTAGGTCTCGTGATGACCCTTTGGACAAAACCTCAGATGGCGAAAGCACAAGGGAGCTCGTGCCCCGTGTGGCCTGATACACAAGCGCACCACCGCACACGATGAACGCGATGACGAGACTGATAAATACTTTCCCCATACGACTTGATTCCCGCGGGAACTATATACCAGGGGTCCCGGTTTAGCCATGGAACCGGGGAGAAACGGCCCCCAGCCCCACATCCCCGAAATAGTAGTTAAGTTCACGTATCCATCAGACGTCGCCACTTCGACGCGAGCCCCTTCAAAGGGGCGGATTTGCGGAGCAAATCCGGGGTGGAAAAACTAACTATTCACCACATAACGCATCCCCGATCAGGGGATGACAAGAAAGAGATTCCAACGAGTTCATCGTTTGGTAAATCCACCATGAGCCAAGTTATATAAACATGGTGAATAGTTACGTGAGTTTTAATCCACGTCCCCAGGGCCAACCCACTCTTTCAGCTCGGATCCCAGGCGGGTCGAAACGAAATCCTTGAGCTTGCCCCGAAGCTTATTCTCAATCTGGCGAACCCGCTCCTTGCTGATCGAGAGCTCATCGGAGAGATCTTGAAGGGTAACTCGATCCTCCTCGAGGACCCGGCCTTGAAAGATCCGGGACTCTTTAGGGGTGAGGGTCTCTTTGAACTGGTCGATCGCGCCCCGAAGCGCCTCGTGCAACTCCCGTTTGGCTATAGCCTCCTCGGCCGACTCCTCTCCACTCGGCAAGAGCGAAAGAAGGCTCGAATCCGACTCCTCTTGGAGCGGGGCATCAACGCTCACATCAGGCCCGCCGAGCCGTTGAGACATCTCGATGACATCTCCCTCGCGTACATTCAAACGATCAGCGAGAAGCTTGGTGGAGGGATAGATCCCCTCTCGCTCAAGCCGTTCGCTCTCCTTCTTTAAGTTAAAGAAGAGCTTGCGTTGCGCCTGCGTCGTACCGATCTTTACCAACCGCCAATTAGCGATGATGTACCGAATAATGTAGGCGCGAATCCACCACACCGCGTACGAGGGAAATCGAACGCCACGATACGGATCGAAGTTCTGCACAGCCTCCATGAGGCCGATATTTCCCTCTTGAATGAGGTCGAGAACGTTGCGCGCTACCTTTTCGTAGTCGCGCGCGATCTTCACAACGAGCCACAAAGAACCGAACACTAACTTCTTAGCGGCCTCGGGGCTTTTTGTTTTGGTGTACTCAAGAGCGACCTCGTGCTCCTCCTCTCGAGAAAGGGGGGCGAAGCGACGGATCTCGGCTAAATAGGCATCGAGCGCGCTGTACGGAACAAGCGACCCCGAGCGTGATTCCTCGGACGAGTCAGCTTCACCGTGCTCCGCATCACCGGACTCCGCGTCACCGGGCTCAATGGTCGCATCCTCAGAGAGATCGATCACCTCTGGAAGGTCGTCACCCTCCTCACCGGGCTCAGCAGGCTCAACCGGCAACACCTCCGCCTCAAGCACCTCTACGGGCTCCGGGTTGGGGACAGTGTCCTTTGACTCAGTCTTAGGATTTTTCAATCGTGATTTCGACAACTTGCAAACACCTTCTGAGGCTCCACTAAGTCATAAAGTGTACACCACCGAGGGACCCCAGATCCATCGGGACCATCGCGCTCTGAAGCTGGATGTGAGGCAGGTGGCACCGGAGCCAGGGCTACCGGCCTGTCTGCTTAATTCTTCACTTTGTCCGATAGGTTACGGACTGCTAATCCACCTTACATGCGGACGAGAACTCAGATAAATTTGATTAGGCTCTTCAGACACGCAAAAATGCGCTACGGTGAGGTCCGAAAATCACATGGCGCTTGCAGGAGCCCGAAGAGAACAAAAATCGTTCTATAACTCTTGTTTTTACCGGGGCTCCCTGGCTAGACTGATCGGTCTCTTTCGAGGATGGACCAGTAGTTATGAGTTCGGCTGTTCAAACTAATTCTCAACGATCTACGACGCGCCACGTCGTACCCACCGAGGTCGAAGCCGACACCATAGAGACCCTTCGAGTCCTTGCGCCGGTGGTAGATCCCCTGGTCGAAAGCTGGAAGCAGGGAACGGACAGCAAAGTATCATTCAACGCCTCACGGCAGTTCATGAACATTCAAAGCGCCGCCGCGAATGCTCGCGTTGCGTTAGAGCGCAAGTTCCCAGGGCTTGGCCCCACCACTCGCAGGGAATCCACCACTCCACAAAACGATGCCGTGCCCCCTCACGTGTATCGTTGGGCCCAAAAAGTGCATAACCACTTATCAGAGTTAGAGACGAGAATCCGCAGAGGATACAGGGACCAAGAATGTCCAATGTCTGTTCGAGACGCGGTCATCGTAGGCGACTCATCAGCGACCTCGACAGCTCTGACCGTTCTCGCTTCAATTGTCGCATCTGATACGTTCTCAAATTTCACCTTAACCGACCCACGGAATGCTCGAGCTCTCGGCATACGCTCCGATCTTTCGAAGCTTCCGCTGCGCGCCGCGTAAGGTCGCTTTCCACGAGCACTCCCTATCATCTCTGACGAAACAAGCGCCACCTGGGTGGCAAGCTGTAGCTATCTTCTAAACTCGATTACATCCAAGCGATCAGCGGCCGCAACCCTTTAACCCGAAATCCGAATAGTAGCGTGAGGCGCGCGTATCGGATGAGGACGACATCGAAAAAACGAGTGAAATCTCAAGAAATCTCGCGATTATTCGCTTTTCTTGAGCGTATGCTTGACGCTGGACTATCCTCATTCGACCTCATTCGAGCGCTTGGAAACCTGAAAGGGTCACGAGGGCTCCGCGAGGCGATTAGAAAGATAGTGACAACTATCGAGGATGGCGGATCCCTCTCAGAGGGGATGATTCAATCGCCGAACGTCTTTAGTAGCTTGTATGTACATATCGTTCGGGCTGGGGAATTAAGTGGCCGACTGCCAGAGGCGCTCAGTCGAGTGAAGATCCATCTCGATCGCGCGATGACGCTACGGCGTAAAGTGCGCGCGGCTACGATCTATCCGTTGTGCGTAATCTCAACGGCCGCGCTCGTAAGCAGCCTCCTAGTCATCTTCATAATTCCATCTTTCAGGGAGCTTTTCTCCGATTTAGAGACCCCTCTTCCGTGGCTTACACGGGTCGTGATTGAGGTGTCCGAAACGAGCCTAAGATGGGCCCCCGTCTTTTTCATAATTCTATCGTCGTTCTGCTTCATAGTTTCTCGCTTTTTCTCTACTGCTCGCGGTAGAGAGACGCTGGACTCACTGCTCCTGCAAGCTCCACTGGTGGGTAGTATCATCAACAGCTCAGCGCTTGCCCGATTATGTCGAACTCTGGGGTCAACGCTCGACGCGGGCATGCCTATCTTGTCAGCGCTTGATGCGAGCGCTCAGGCGACTGGCAACCGTGTCATTCAGCGAAAACTTGTCAGAGTTCGTTCGGATATCGCCGAAGGAATCAGTATCTCTCACTCTCTCAACACTTCAAAACTTTTTCCTTCAAACAGTATAGAGATGCTCGAACTCGGAGAGCGGACCGGCGCCGTCGTCACAATGTTGGAAAATATAGCTGAACAACTTGAGGAGGATGCCGAGACCTCCCTTACCCTGATGACCCAGCTGGCGGAGCCCGCCCTGGTCGTTATCCTCGGGGTGGTAATAGGCACCCTGGTTGTGGCGATGTACCTACCCATCTTCTCCATGGGGGACCTTTTTACCTAGCCAACGTGAGAGCATGGCCCGGCAAAACCTCGAAGAGGTGCGTAACTATCTGTTTTTAGAAATCCGGTGTCCCTATTGAGTTCCTAACTGCTTGGCATCTCATGCCTGCGTCCTCCACCATCCAAACTACAGGCACCACTACGCACTGCGCGTCATCCTCACGGCGAGGATTTTTTTATCGTAAAATAGCCTTAAAGGCGCACTCATTTCTCCGGTTACCAGCATCTCATACTAAACAGAACATGAAACACTCCTCAGGCTTCACATTCATAGAGTTTTCGGTGGTCCTCGCGATCCTCGGTATCCTGGCCGCGATAGCCGTTCCGCAGTACTCAAACTACCGTGAGCGCGCCTACAACCAAACAGCGATCGCTGACCTGAAGAACATCGCGGCAGCCCAAGAGTCCTTCTTCGCCGATAATCAGGCCTACAAGCTGCTCGAACAGTGCTCCTCCGTCCAAGCTGGCGTTAAGTGTGAGATCTCAAACCTTCCCGGTCTAACTCATCTCTCAAAGGGTGTATCCCTTACGATGAAGGTGAGTCCCGTGGGCTTTGTCGCCACCACCCGTCACTACAAGGCGGCGAAGAGCTGCACATGGGATAGCACCAAAGGCGGCCTCATCGGTTGCTCCTAACCGCTCCTAACGGCTGGCGTTACGCTCGATCTTTTGGGAAGCTCCCTCCTACGTGGTTTTCTCTCGCGGTTACTTCACGGACGAAACATGACACATACCTTTTCATCTCTCACTCTCTCTGCCTCCCTGCTCCTGATCTCCGGATGCTCCCTTTTTCAATCCTCTCCACAGAATTCCGATTCCGCCGCACTGGTTCAGGAACGAGCTCTCGTTGAGGCTCAACACGCCCCGGAGGCCCCCAAGCAAGGGATAGAGGTTACCTGGGAAACACCGAGTGAGCCCGTTGATGGATTTATTATTCGATACGGCACCTCCCCAAACTCTCTTACCAAGGAGGTTACCATCTCGGCAGCCGACATGCGGGAAGAGAGGGATCCCCAATACGGCCCTGTCTATCGCTATCTCATCCGCGATGTCGAAAACTCAAAGAAGCTCTTTGTTTCGATCGCCGCGGTGAAGGGGCAAGCGGTTTCCAATTTTAGCGAAGTGCTTGAGGCTCAAGCCGAGTAAGGGGCGAGGCGATAGCTAGTAGGTCCTTCCAAGTTCCCATCGTCTCGCTCTAACGCCGTGGCGCCAAGTCATTAACGAGTCTGCGAATAGGGCGATTTCAAGAGGAATCATCGCTGACGCCGCGGGCCACGTTTGACGTGAGACGAGAACCGTCAACGGTTATCGGTTTACGTCATACGGTAAACATCATCGTCATCGACTTTTTTAGGACAATGGCTCTTTGGGCTTTCGCTCTAATACGACGATCGTCTTATCATCGGTCTCCTGATGGGCCCTGTCCAGAAGCTGTCCCAACTGCATAAGCTGCTTGGCCGGGAGGGACGCGAGCGAGAGAGGATCTTCCTCCGCGATAGGCAAGAGTCCGTCCGAGGAGAACACCAGCCGGTCAAAACGGGAGATATCAACCTTGCTGTATTCAACAAAGTGCATCGCCTCAGGCTCGCCGGTGCACGCTCCGTAGGCCTTCGGATGCTCCGGTTTATTTCGCAGTTGTTCACGTGCCGTCTGCTCCCCAAGCCTTCTATACTCGGGGCGTGCTTGCGATGTCTTCTCCCAGGCGAGGCGGGTTATATCGTCACCCTTGGCGCCAACGCACCAACAATCGGCGATCGAAGCGAGCCAGAGGCTTTCCCCTTCGATAACACCCACTACGGCGGCCACACCAGCTCTATCCCGCTCTCCGTAATCAAAATCCGGGAAGATCTCCCTGTTCAGCGAAGCGATCGATTCATTGGCCTCGCTCATAATAGCCGCCATAGTCTCGGCGTTCATCTCTGAAACCTGACTCGCTCGAGCTACAACCGTTTCGCAAAACAATTGCGCCGCTCGCGCCGATGGACTCTGTACGGGATACGTTCCATCGGAGCCGACGGTTCGAGTAATACCATCGGCGATGACGACGGTTTGTCGAATAGGATCTAACGCGGCGCGGTCCTCACTGGGCTTATCGCAATCACGACGTTCATTTCGCAGGGTCGAGAAGTGAGAGATCCATTGGGGACCGAAGTCGGCCGTCACAACAGCTATTGGCTCTACCTCTGACGCGAGATTTCGGCTTTCTGGTGTTACGCGAGCGGGATTAATCATATACTACTCCACAACAACATCTTCCCATTGTAGTTCGGACACCAACGTTTCGCGAAACCACCCCTCTTGAGCCTCAATTAAGCGGAAGTTGTAATCAACCTCCTCAAGGCTCAACCCGGTCGCGCTCAAACTGGAGCTGAGCACGAGGTAGTGTCCAACGAGACTCACCTTGATTCCCACTAATCCGTCGGCTATCTCAAGCGCGGCCGCGAGCATATCGTAGGCCCCTCGAATAGGAACGGTCACGATATTCAGTCCCATATAC
>JAIXPR010000214.1 GCA_027486155.1 Pseudomonadota bacterium
ACACGAGCACCGGTGATGTTGCTCGCGCGATCAGAACTGACAAGGATCTGCTCAACCGGCGTAATGGAGCGCTTGTAGCCCGGCATAACGGCGCGACCAACTGAGCTCGCGCGATTAAGGAGCTGACGAAGGAGGTAGTACTCCTCAACGAGAAGATCTGGGCTCAACAAGACTGTCAGAGTCTTTAAGGTTCCCTTCAAGGTGTTAATCACATCGCCGAGCTGAACGCTCTCACGTCCACCGGTCGCCACGTTTCGATAGGCCCCCGCGATTCGGTCGACTGGAAGGAATCTCTCAAACCCGTATCGTCCTTCGTCACACAACCATTCCTTATTGACGGCGTCGTTGCGACGAGCTTTCACGTTAACGATCTTTCCATCTCGCTCCGCCACCTTGACGTTACATCCCGTCGAGCATCCCGGGCAGATCGAGTCCGTTTGTTGAGTGAACCAAATACGGGTGTTGAATCGCCACTGGCGGTGTGTAAGCGCGCCCACCGGGCAAAGATCCACGACGGAACCGGAAAGAGGATTATCAAGCTCCCGTCCTGGACTTACCGCGATAACCGACTGGTCGCCACGGTTCAGCATCCCGAGCTCCGAGGTCTTCGTGATCTCATCACAGAAGCGAACGCAGCGTGTGCACATGATACATCGCTCGCCGTCCAACATCACGTTAGGGCCGAGCGGAAGCGCCTTCACCTTGTGAACCTTCTCCTCAACGAAGCGACTTGGTCGCGCGTTGTACTCGAAGTGATAGTCTTGCAATTTGCAGTGACCCGCTTGGTCACACACCGTGCAATCGAGCGGATGGTTAATCAGGATGAATTCAAGGGTCGCGGCCTGCGCGTCGGCAACATCCTTGCTCGTGTGATGGGTTGAAACCTCCATGCCTTCCGTCGCGCCAGTGTTGCACGCGATGGTCATCTTCGGCATCCCCTTCACCGAGATCTGACACATCCGGCAGTTACCAGCGATGGAGAGGTGCGGGTGGTAGCAGTAGTGCGGAATATCAACTCCAACGGTCTTCGCGGCCTCAATAATATTAGTACCCTTCGGCACCTGAGTCGCCTTACCGTCGATCGTTACACTTACAACTTCAACTTGTTTTGGTGTCGCTGCTTCAGTCATTGTACTGCTCTACGAATTCATAATCTCAGATTTCGGACATCCTGCGAGCCCGGCGCCCAGTTCATCTTTCACCGTCGAATACCTAAGGTCAGGCTTCTCCTTCTCGATACGAGCCACGATCTGATCGAGCTTCTCGTCCGTCAGGTTCTCGAAGAACACATCGTTGATCTGGCACATCGGAGCGGTGCCACAGGAACCGAGACACTCAACCTCCTCAAAGCTCCACATGCCATCCTTCGTAACCTCGCCAGGCTGTACACCGAACTTCTTGTGGAAGTACTCGGATACCTTTCGAGCGCCTCGAAGCGCGCATGGCAAGGTGCGACATACTTGGACGTGGTACTGACCAACCGGCTTCTTGTAGTACATGGTGTAAAAGGTAGCGACCTCCCAAACCTGCACCGGCGGCATCTCGAGCTGCGCCGCTACCCACTCCACCGCCGACTGCGTGATGTACTTGGTGTGTTCTTGAGCTATGTACAGCAGCGGCATAACGGCGGAGCGCCTTTGCGGATATTGCTTGATGATCTCCTCAGCGCGTTTCTGCGCCTCAGGGGAAACCTTGACCGGTTCAGCTTTCGCCGAGCTCGAACGAGTATTGATATGAAAAACTTGTACGTTATCGGTCACACTCACCACCTATCATATTGATCATGCCAAACGTTGGAACGATGTCGGAGATGTTCGCTCCAAGAATCATCTTCCTCATGGCACCCATGTGAATAAAGCTTGGCGCTCGAACATGCGCGCGGTACGGACGACCGGTGCCATCTGAGACGACGTAGAAGCCGAGCTCTCCGTTCGCGCCCTCGATGGCGTTATAGGCGGAGCCCTTCGGTGGCTTTACGCCGTACATCACTAACTCAAAGTGGTTAATCATTCCGTCGATCGAGTTGTACACCTCATCTTTCGGCACGAGGAAAACGTGAGGATCGCTTACCGCGATCGGCCCCTCAGGAAGCTTGGATAACGCCTGCTCGCAGATCTTGAGCGACTCCTCCATCTCCGCGAAGCGAACGAGGAAACGGTCGTAGTTATCCCCCTTCGAACCAACGGGGACATCAAACTCAAACTCCTCATAGCTTGAGTACGGCGTCGCCTTGCGAAGATCGTGCTTAACACCCGAACCTCGAAGGAGTGGACCCGTCAGACTCATGTTGATCGCCTCCTCCGCCGAGATAACGGCGATGTCGCACATACGATCGATGAAGATTCTGTTGCGCGTGAGAAGCCGATCACAGTTCACAAGGTGGTCGCGCACCTTCTTGAAGGCGACCTTCGCTCGGTCAGCGAAGCCTGGGGTAAGATCGTCTTTAACCCCTCCAACACGGCCGTACGAAACCGTCAGTCGAGCACCCGTTACCTCTTCAATCAACTCCCAGAGATCCTCTCGGGCCTCCATCATGTAGAGCATCACGGTGAACGCGCCAAGCTCCATCGCCGAGGCGCCGAGGCAGGTAAGGTGGTCGGCCACTCGTGAGATCTCAGAGAGGATCACACGAATATACTGAGCTCTCTTGGGAACCTCGATCTCAAGGAGTTTCTCAATCGTGAGACACCATCCGAAATTGTTTATCGCCGGGGAGACATAGTTGAGGCGGTCGGTGTACGGCATCACCTGATTGTAATCCACCGTCTCCGACATCTTCTCGAAGCCACGGTGGAGGTACCCAACATCTATGTCAGCGTCGACGATCTTCTCGCCAGAGAGCTCCGCCACGATACGAATCGTACCGTGAGTCGCTGGATGCGCCGGCCCAAGGTTCACGACCATCG
>JAIXPR010000163.1 GCA_027486155.1 Pseudomonadota bacterium
CGCGGGCGCTTGAGAAATTACGAGAGCTTCCGAACCACTTCCCGAACGTACGATTTAAGCTGCCTACCGAATACGTGGGACTCTCTGGCTCGAAGGAATTGTGCCGGTGGCCGGTTTCATCGAAGGGAACGAAGACTCCGAACATACATCTCCCAGCGGCGAGCATCGCTCTCGACCAACCGGCATCCGATCTCTCTCCCCTTCTCACGAAACGCAAGATTTCACACGTCATCGCGGTAGGCCCGCTTGGCTACTACGCGATGAAACCGTTCGACACTGGGACCGTTACCACCTATCAATCCCTCACCCGATGGGTTCAGAGCGGAGAGAACAGAAAGCTGATCGTTGGTGGCGGCAACAGCATGGAGGCTCTCCTCGATATCCCAGAATTTCAAACACCGCCGACCCCGTCGATGATGGTATCCTCGGGCGGAGGAGCGTTGTTGAACGCGCTGGCGGAGGCATTTAAGGTAAATGGCGATCCGAGCCTTATCCAAACCCCTTCAATTCGCGCGCTTCGACGCGCACATTAGGTGTAGTACCAGGTCCGAGTTTAATTCTCGAAGGTTCTAGAGACCTCAAACTTACGCGAGTTCATATCACCGACAAGCGCGTACTGTACCTGGCGCGTAGGACCGGTCGGATTAGCGTTACTGTCACCGGGGCGGTAAACGGGAAAGCTCTGCACCAAGGTATCCTCAGCGGTAGAGAAGGTATCATGTCCCATGTAGCCCTGATTGATCTTCGAGTTTTCCGCTGTTGGAGGAAAATAAATTTGGCTCATCGACTTGCCATTATTCGACGAGTACCCAATCACGGTGCCGTAACTACCGCTTCCATCCGAGGTCACATACACGAGGACCTCAGGGAACCCATCGTGATTGAGGTCGGCTGCTTCAGCACCGGTCACCATCCCCTCAATTGACTGCTCAAAGATCTCATTCCCTTCATCTTGTCCAAAAGTACGGATGGTGAGCTTCCCGCTCGCCGATCTCACCTCAAACACATCGTTATCCCACTGAAGGTCTTTTGAGAACGAGGCGACATCCCCGGTGTTGTTGGGATTAACCACAGCGCACCCGCAGATGGTAGCGAGACAGAGAGGGAAGAGAGCACGTAATGATGATGAGACGGAAAGGCGCATAGGAATCCTCTTACGATGAGGCTACCCTGTACACGAGGATAGCGAACACAAGCTCGTAAACACTACCTCAGCCACGGCGCTTTTGACACCGGAAAAGATCGCTCCCGTCCTAGTGGTGATGGAGCGCTGCGCCTACCGACATGACGCCTCTCTTCACCTAAGATCGATTATTGTGGCGTCCCGGGGCCCGCACCAACCAAACCGGACAACGAAGCCTTCGTAGCCCACCGCTTCTGAAACCGCTCCCACATCGTGAAGAAGCCCTTTGAACAAAGGGGGAAGAGCTCGTGATCCCATCTCCTGTGAAGCACTCCGACCGAAGTCTCTGAAGTTACCAGCGATGAGACCCAAGAGTTAAGGTCGTTAACCGGGAACCCTACCTGAGGCTGTACGATCACGACGCTATCGAGGGACTCCTTCTCCTGCCACCGCGTCAGATCCGACTGGGAGGATACGACGGCAATCGAGCGATCGCTTCGCTGTTCGGCGACGCGCTCGCAGAGATCCTCGATCGCCCGCGCCAGGAACTCCCGCTTCAACGGCGTCCGATCCTCCGCTGCGTCATAGATACAGATGCTCGAATAGTCCCGGGTATCGAGGATCTGATCAATCGAGAGATCGTCGGCCGAAAGAACGAGGCCAGGGGAAGTGGACGAGACAACGCAACGAAGCTCCGGCTCTTGGCGGGCGCTCAGTCGCAATTCATCCTGCACCACAAAAGGCTCCGTTGCGAGTTCCCCCTCGTGTGGTGTCCACCTTCCCTCGGAGTATTTCGCGATATTATCGGGGCGCGCGAGATAGGTCTTACCTTTGGTGTGAAGGCCTGCCACCCAACGCCACGACAAGGTGTTACTGGCGGGGTCGCCATCCAGAAGGTGGTGATACATAAATGCAGCGCCGAGTTGCCACGGAATCTTGAGGGTAAATATCCAGATACTGGCGAACCACATGCGAACGTGGTTGTGCAGATATCCTGTAGCTGTGAGCTCGTGGACCCACTCGTTAAAATATGAGAGGTGGGTCCGTCCCGCGCGAGCAGCCTCGCACACGGGGCCCCATGACGAGGCATCCGCTACGGCCACGAGCTCGTTGACCCGCTCTTGGTAGGAGTACCAAACTCCAGGGTTAAGGTGGAGCGCCCCCTTCCAGTACGTGCGCCACACGACCTCTTGGATAAATTTCTCAGCGACAGAGAAATCAAGAGCGTCAGTTACCTGGGTGACGACCTCCTCCTCGGAGATAAGACGATAGCGGAGGTAAGGAGAAAGGCGAGAGACCCCATCGTCGCCCGGAACGGCGTAGTTACGGCGAGGGGCGTAGCGCGGCATCTTAGGGATAAAGTCACGCAAGCTCGCGAGCGCGTGCGCCCTTTCACCAACCCAATCCCCTTGAGGCATCTGTTTAGTATCGTCATCGATCGACATACAACGGTATCTACATCTTTTAGGTGTTTAGTGTTAGGGGAGAACCCTCGGTCATAGGGAAAAGACTTAGTGGGGGACTGACCTTAATATTCCCACCATCTGGAGCCGCCGCATGTTCAGAAACAGGGGGTTATCTACCATGTACCGAAGGATGAGCAAGGCTGTTCGAGGCCTGCGATGCACCGCAATTGCCATAAAATCAGGCCGTTACTAAAGAGACGGTATATCTTTCTCATCCCCTGCTGATTTGGATCATCACTTCGATATACTGGTCGGGTATGCAAAATCCCCTCTCAAACAAAGAACGGCACGAAGGCCCCGCACTCGGCCAACAATCGCTAGCTGGGGAGATCCTTTCTTCCCACAACCTCGCGCACGGACGAGACAACACCGATTCCTACACAAGCTACTATCTCGGAATGGACCAAACACAGGCGCAGAAGGTCGCTCTCTCGACGGCGCACATGCCCACGAGCGACTCTCTTGTGTACGACATGGGGTTCGGTACTGGGCGAGGCTCGTATGACCTCTCCCAACTGTATCCCCAGAACGTGATAGTCGGAGTGGATATCGACCCGAACGCTATCCATCACGCGAAGGCACGGTACCACGCTAAGAATCTCTCGTTTGAAACAGCTGACATCAGCGCGGTTCATTTCCCCACGGAGAGCGCCGACGTTATTTTCTGCTCGTCAATACTGCACGAGGTGCTCTCCTACGCGCAGCGCGATCGGTTCAACCTCAAACACCTGGAGCGGGTATTGGATGCTCATGTGACGATGCTGAAGCCTGGAGGCAAGTACATCGTCCGGGATTTCATCTCCGCTCAGTGGCCGAGGCATGTATTTCTTGACCTTCCAAGTCGAGATGGGACTGAGAGTGGTCCATACGCAAACCTTTCAACGGCCTCCCTCTTCACTGACTTCGTCAAAAACTTTAGGTGCCGAGAATTTCCGGAAGGAAACATATCGCTGGCCGTATTCGATCGAGGCGACGTGGAGCCGGGATGGCGTCGCTTCATGGTACCCAGCCATATCGCACAGGAATTCATCCTTCGTCGTAACTATTGCGAGCGATGGGAAGACGAGATGCCGGAGGAATACTCCTATCGCACACAACCTGAATTTGAGGATATGTTCGCCGAGCGGGGACTCCGGTTGATAACCGCCCAAGAGATTCACAACCCATGGATCGAGCGCAACTGGTTCGATGGAAAGTTTCGTATCAGTGATTTCGCGGGAAATCTCCTCCCCTTCCCTCCAACAAATTTCATCATCGTGGGCGAGAAGGTTCGGGAAGGTGAAGGAGTTCTAATTAGAGAGAGGTCCGTTCGACAAACAGACCAACCTGTCTTCCTTGAGCGAACGAGCTTTAGGTCCAGAAATGGTTCGGACAGCGCAATCTTTGATGTTATATCCCGGCCGGGCCAAAGCACTGACTTCCTCGCCTATCACGAGGATCTCCAGCGTAATGAGATTACCATCCTCGTTAAAGCTGGATATCCCCGACCGATACTCAACGCCGGAAAAAAATCTCATAACCTCGACAACGCGACGACCGGTGGATATACCCTTGAGACGGTCACCGCGGCGCTTCCTCAGGCACGGGAGGAGGAAGCTACCGCGGCGTTCGCGGACCGCACGGGATTAGACCCAAGTGAATTCTCTTTGGAGAAACGACCCCACATGCCGTATTTCCCGTCCCCCGGCACCTCCGATGAAACCGTGGAGGTTCGTAGGGTCCGACTCGCTCGAAAGCCCGACTCACGCGAAAGTGGAGGGAACCACTCGCGACTTGCGACGTCAGGAGAGCTGCGGGGGATAGACTCTCGTCAGACCCTCCGCGCATTCCAGGTTGGCGGGATGAGCGATCCCCGCCTGGAGATCAACATCTATCGTCTCCACCTCGAGCGCTCCGTGTCAGTCGGCACGTGGATCGGCGCATCGGTGCCAAGCTTGCCACAGCTGTCAGCACAGTCGGTCGGCGTAGAATCGGTGAAGAACCTCCTCTCACAGCGGCGAGCCCCCTTCGAGCCGGTTCCCCAACCAGAGGAAATTAGTTTCTTCTCGATCTACTCAGGTACATTTGAGGAGGTAGACGCAGGTGGTCAGCCGCTCGCGAATGTGACCTTAGAGTACATCGTTCCAAGTCATCACAGTACCAACACCGCAACCTTGATTCCGTTCGCGAGGATCTCTCCAGATGAGGTACTCGTGTTCGTCGAGGAGCGAGATTTCCCGGCGGTCCAAAAGAGAACCGGCAACTCGGCGCTCATCACGATTCCGGGCTTTCGCCTCGATCCACGAACGACGACGGTGGATCAGATGATCGGAGAGATACGCGCCAGGGCCTACATGGAGTTTGGTATTGAGGCTCAAGGTAAGCCGGTCCTGTTGGGAGGGAAATACTATCCATCGATCGGATTTTCACCGGAGACCGCCTATCCGTACGCGGTAGAGGTCGACCTCTCCGCGCAACGGCCCGAGAACGCCTCCTCTCACCTTACTCCTGTTCTTCTCCGAGACCTCCTGCGGAACCAACACCTGATTCAGGACGCGCATCTTCTCACCTCTCTCTTTCGCCTCTCTCATGCCTTGGGGGAATTTGAGTAAGATGCCCAGAATGGATTCCCAGATCGGGAGATCTGTCATTGCAAAACCTGCTTCGGTTACCTCTGGGCGCTTGTCCCGGAGTGACAGACGATAATTTGCAACCTCAGGGAAACGACGGTGCTCTACCGGAACGGCGACCTCGCCACCCGACACGAGCGAGAAAGAACTAACCTCAGCCGCTGCATCAACTGACCTCATATCAGCGGTGGCGACCTTGCCTCCCACGCACCGCCACAAACAGGCTCTATTAAGAGACTCGAGCGCGTGCCGCCACTCCAGTCATACCTCGCTCGCAAAGGTGGCGCGCCCG
>JAIXPR010000121.1 GCA_027486155.1 Pseudomonadota bacterium
AGTGCCGGGTCGTGGTGTGGTTTCGATCTCAGATAACACCCCTTTTGCCTCCCTCCCATCCCTCAGCTATTCTCCCACTCTATGACTACCTCTCACGACTCCGCCTCATATTGGGTCTCTGCCCTCTCTCTAACGCCTCATCCTGAGGGAGGATTCTTTAAAGAAACCTATCGCTCCACCGATCTCATACCCACGGGTACCTTTGGAGCGAGATTTGAGGGGCACCGCAACGCATCGACGGGGATCTATTACCTTCTTGAGGCAGGCGACTTTTCCGCTTTCCATCGCATTCGTTCGGATGAGATGTGGCACTTTTACGCGGGAGGGGCGCTTGAGCTGCATATGCTGCATGAGGGACGTCATCAGCTCGTGCGCATCGGTCGGAATGTGCATGAGGGGGAGGTATTGCAGTATGTAGTGCCCGCTGGCGCTTGGTTTGCCGCCACGCCTGTGGCTGGTGGAGCGTACTCCCTCCTGGGATGTACGGTCAGTCCGGGCTTTGATTTCGCTGACTTTGAGATGGCGAGCCCAACTGCGTTGACCCTTGAATTCCCGACATGCGCTGACGTTATCGCCCGATTCTCTCGCTAACAGGGCGCGCCTAACCGCCGTGATAGGCCTCATGGAGGCCGGATACATCTTTACGCTACGGTAATCGCTACGCACTACGTGCATTTACCCAATGGAGCGAGGAGATGTCCATGACACAGCAGAGCGATATAAATCAATCAGAGAGCAAATCAACGGTGGCGAGAGGTGACGAAGAGTGTTCCGCCGAGCAACGGCGTGAGGAGGGGCGTCAGACGTACGTAAATTCCGCGGTAGAGCAAGCCGGGAAGATCCTTCGGAACTTGAGCCAGCGCGTACGATTGGTGGCTGAATCCCTTCGCGAGGAGCAGGGCCCACAGCGGCGCGTTGGACGTACCGTCGAGCAGATGGCGAGAAAACTTGAATCGAGCGCCGATTATCTCTCGGGATCCTCAACTACTGAGCTTCGAGATGAGATGACAGGGGTGATTAAACGATACCCACTCCGTTCACTGGGAGTCATCTTCGGGGTTGGTTTGTTAGTTGGTACGGCGTTCCGTCGTCGGGGAGTGTAACCATGATGGAGGAGTTCAGGCGCGAATTTGAAACAACCATGACGCCACTTTTGCGCGGAATTCTGGATGATACGCAGAAGCTCCTGCGGCAAGAGATAGCGTTGGCTCGGGTTGAGGTGACTGAGGACGCGCGGCGCGCGCGAGGTGCCGTGGTTGGCATCTCGGTAGGCGCGGTGATGGGATACATGGCGTTCATCTTCGTGTGCTTTGCCGCGGTATACCTCCTCATAGCGTACCAACCAACGCTGCCGGTGTGGGGGGCATACGCGATCGTCGCTGCGGTGCTCGCGGTAGTAAGTTGGATCTTCACCGCCCGGGGGATGCGACGAGCGCGGGAGATTCGAGGAGTGCCACAACAAACGGTTGATTCTATTCAGCAAGGATTCCAATGGATGCAGAGACGGGCATAGGAAGGGAATCGTCTTCCGAGTTGCGGGAGCGGATTCAGCAAACACAAGCAGATTTGGGCTCAAAGATCGGAGCCCTTGAAGGGGAGGTTCGTAGCGTGGCAACACAAGCAAGGGAGAGAGTTCGTGAAAGGGTAAACGCGGTACAGGATGTCGTTGATGTTCGGCGATACATCGAGAGGCGGCCGGTGCTCGCAAGCGCCATCGCCCTAGGCGCAGGGGTTATCGTGGGTATGCGACGGCCTCGCAGGATGCGGCGAGATCGTCGAGTTGGTCGAATCGTGTCATTTCACGGGCTCCGAGGTGGGCGGCTGTGGAGCGCGGTCTCTCCAGAGATAGGGACCCTTCGCGCCCTCTTGGTGGGGCGCGCGCTGGGTCTCGTGGGAGATCTGTTTCGTGAGCGTATGCGGGTCCGTTACAACCCTCAGGAGGGTCAGCCCGGGGTGAGGCCAACGGCCCCTATCCAATAGGGCTCTAAGGAGGCTCCCGAGGCCCCTGAGGTCGGCACCCTATCCCGCCGACTTTAGGGGCCTTTTTGCGTGCTTTTAAGCAGGCATGACCGGACGTCAAGATGGGGGGAGTATCGTAAAAAGACTAATGTTCCTCTGTTATTAAACAGCAGTTTCGCCTAATCTATCCTCGCTCTTTGTATCTCCTCGTGGAATATTCTGAGCTTCTTACGTTATAGCCATGGGTAGCCACGTTGCCGCCACTACGCCAAAGCGAACTATGTTAGTGTACCTCGCCAAAAAGATATTCGGGACCCGAAACGACCGCATCCTTAAATCACTTCGTCCGGTAGTCATGAGGATTAACGACCTCGAGGCACGCTACCAGGCGATGCCTGACGCCGACCTTCAGGGGCAAACCGCGCTCTTCAAGGAGCGGATCACTCAAGGAGAGTCCCTCGACAGCATCCTTCCCGAGGCGTTCGCCGTGGTGCGAGAGGCCAGTAAGCGAGTCGTTGGAATGCGGCACTTCGATGTGCAGCTCATCGGTGGAGCGATTCTACACAACAAGATGATCGCGGAGATGCGAACGGGAGAGGGAAAAACTCTCGTGGCAACACTTCCCTCATATTTGAACGCGCTCACTGGTAAGGGTGTTCACGTTGTAACGGTAAACGATTACCTCGCTCGACGTGACGCTGAATGGATGGGAAGGATCCACACATTCTTGGGCCTTTCGGTCGGATGTGTGTATCACGGTGTCAGTGAGGAGGATCGTCGCGCCGCCTATCAAGCCGATATCACGTACGGTCAAAATAACGAATTCGGATTCGATTACCTCCGCGATAATATGAAGTTCTCCGCTGGCGAGATGGTTCAGCGCGGGCACTACTTCGCGATCGTAGACGAGGTTGACTCCATCCTGATCGATGAGGCCCGAACCCCACTTATCATCTCGGGCCC
>JAIXPR010000207.1 GCA_027486155.1 Pseudomonadota bacterium
CTGAACATCATAAAGTGATCCTCACTACGCCACTCAGCTTAATTGCCTTTCTTCGGGCTGTAGCGTGTGGATGGACTAACGTTAAGGTACAAACGAACGCCGAGGAGATCCAGCGTCTCGGCAAGGAGCTCTTCGAGCGCATGAATCGGTTCTATGATCGCTTCGCCGACCTCGGGAGAGGAATAGACTCGGTCGTTCGCGTCTACAATGACACCGCGGCCACCGGTCGAACACTGACCTCGACCAGAAAGAAGTTCGCCGAACTGGGCCCAGGCCAGGTGTCGGAGGTTTGCCAACCTGAGGAGCTGCTCACGGAGGTGAAGGTCGTCAATAAAACCCCTGAGGAGCTTCGAAGGATTGCGGAGCATGATGAACTAGCTCACCTAGAAAAGACCCTTTGAGGCGCATACCAAAGAAAAACCGCGGGAAGCGCTGCAAATACCACCCGTAGCGAGAAAGTGGAGGTTGGGTTGATATTAAATGTTCACGTGCTGAAAATTGAAAAGCGACCCAAGATACGCTTTCGCGGCAGCGAGGGGGTTTGCCCTGCGTTCCTAGCGTTTGTCCCCAACTCGCGCCAACTGAAATCCGAAGCGGGCGGGGCTGTCCAAGATAAAGTGGTCCTCTATCGTATCCGCGACCTCGGAGAGCAAGTGATCGCCCCGCGATGATTGGAGGCGAAGGAGCTCCACAGTTACACCGACCGGGGTGATCAGGTCGGGTTTGTCATAAAAACTAAGCGACATCACGCGACCATACCGAGAGATCGACATCAGCGTCGTGGCGAGAAGGCTCGTCTCTCCGACATTCCGCCCCATGGCCTGAGCCAGAACCCCTGAGGTGAAGGGTGCGTCGAGCGGATGAGTGTAGAGCCGACGGGCCATCACCGAGATCAATACGCTTCTCGCATCCCCCAACGTCACCGCGTCATCCTCAGGTCCGATCTCTTTGAAGGCATCCGTCACCGCATGATGAAAAAGAGGAAGGACCTGTCGATCAATCTCCTCCGAGATAGAATAGCCGAATACCCGTAAAGCGCTGAGACGGGCTTCGTTTCCAGCGGAGGGCCGGGTCGCCTCGAGAAGCGCGGAAAGACCCCAGCCAGCATCCTCACTCACGCAGAGACGAGCTAGGCAAGAGACCCCGATGTCACGATGATAACACGCCTGTTGCAGGATCTGCCGAGAGGGTGGATCGTCGAAGTAGCGGAGGAGCGCAACGAGGTCGGTTATAGAGATTCCGCGCTCATCAGGTGAATCTCTCCCAATGGAAATGCACTCCCGCCACTGCTGATGCAACGCCTCTCTCACTATCCCAAGGCCCCCATCATCAGGTGCAGTGGGCTTTCTTAACCAACGCTCAACAAAGGAGTAGACATCCATCTGATTGAGCGGATCTCTCAATAGATCGTCCATCGTACCAACCAGCTCGGCGACCTCTCGTGCGGTAACGACTCGATGGTGCGGGTGAGCCTCCTCAAGGTAGGTGAGCGCCTCCATTGCTCGGCGATTCATTACTGGCTCGATACCGCCCCGTGAGGCGGCTCTTACCAGCGTTGGCACCACCTCACCGTCAGCGGAGCGACGTAGAGGAACTATTGCGTAGAACGCCAGCCGTTGAATAGTTTTTTCGTAAAGGTCGCGATCTTCTTTGCTGAAAAATAGAGCCGGATCAACGCACAGCCTCGCAATCTCAACCCGCAACGGCGCCATTTCGCGACCGCCCAGGACCGGGGGGAGTGCTCGACCAGCGAGACTGTGCTCCTTACTGACGAGAGCCCAAAGAAATTCCTCAGTACTGGGTAGAGCCTTGAGACGCAGGAGATCCAACGCGAGGTCAACATGGAGTGGGGTGAGTTCTCGCGCAAGACAATCACCGATGAACGAGAGCAAAGGACGAGATTGTGTCGTATAGAGGATCTCTCGCGCCTCGGCGAGCGCGGCTCGAGAGGGGGAGCGCAGAAGATGAGCAACCCTCCGAACCTCAAAAGAAGCTTGAGGGACCGAGAGCCCATGAAGATCGACGGTATCTTTCTCAAGCCCACCTTTGCCCGGACTGAGCGGGCCCTTTGATGGTTCTGAATTATGCGAAGGGTTCCCACCGAGGTCCACAATACTCCTTTAGGGAGAAGGGCTGCCTTAAGACCGCCACAGGCTTCCAGAGTGGCACGGCTCCCAGTTCCGTTCAATTCGGAAGGCTAATCATAAGGGTGAAAGAGAAGAGGGATTGGTGCGCGCATTCCAGGAACGAACTGATCTCGACACCCTAGGGACATCTGACCCCACCCAACCGCGGCGTTTGGAGAGCTACTCCTGCTCTGACTTCTCGTCCACGATCGTCATGTCCATCGATCGAACAAGTTTAGACGCCCCAAAAGTTGGCAGGGCGGAAGCGGGTCTTCCCCAGGTCACGAGACAGAGATTCTCTTCAGCTCTGGTCACGGCGACGTAGAGAAGGTTTCTACCATAATCGTGAGATCCGTAGCTCTGAACACTCGGATTCCACAAAAGAACAGAAAAGAACTCCAGCCCCTTCACCTGGTGAACGTCGGTAACGAGAATCCCCTCCTCAAACGAGAATGAGTATGCGTCACCAAGCCGTACAAGTTGCCCAAAGGTCGGTTGCAACATTTTGTAGGCGAACTTCGCCTCTTCAGAGGTAGCGCAGATAACCGCCGTCACCATGGACGGATAGAGCTCAACCGCTTTGTTGAGCCACTTCA
>JAIXPR010000235.1 GCA_027486155.1 Pseudomonadota bacterium
CGTACTCCTTAGGGCAGTGAATCGTGGCGGCCACAATCGGCTCCTCAATTCGCTCAATATCAACCACGTCTGGCATCTTGGTAGGATTATCGACGTCCACCACGGTACCGTTTGTCATTACGATTTTGTAGACTACAGAAGGAGCTGTTGTGATGAGATTTAACTCGAACTCTCGCTCAAGACGCTCTTGAACGATCTCCATATGGAGAAGTCCGAGGTATCCGCACCGATACCCGAAACCGAGCGCCGCGGAGGTCTCCGGCTCGAAGGTAAACGCGCTATCGTTCAAGCTCAACTTCTCCAGGGCGCTCTTCAGGGTACCGTAATCATCGGCGTCGACCGGGAAGAGACCGCCGAACACCATCGGTCGAACTTCCTTAAAGCCTGGAAGAGGCTCAACCCCCTCCTCTTTGGCGTGCGTCACGGTGTCGCCGATGCGAACGTCCTTGAGATTTTTGATAGCGGCGGAGAAGTATCCAACCTGCCCACTCTCTAACTCAGCGACCTCCTGCGCGTGAGGCGTGAAGACCCCGAGCTTGTACACATCATGTTCCGTGTCAGTCGAGAGGAACTTGATCTTATCTCCCGCTTTCAATCGCCCGTCGATGATTCGAGCCTGGACAACAACGCCAACATAAGGGTCGAACCATGAGTCATAGACGAGGGCGCGAAGTGGATTATTGACCGAACCCCGCTTCGGCGGAGGGACACGTTTAACGATAGCTTCTAGGAGATCCTGAATACCGATTCCGGTCTTAGCGCTGATGAGGAGCGAGTCTGAGGTATCAAGCCCGATAACCGACTCCACCTCTTCCTTTACTCTATCTGGATTGGCGTTCGGAAGGTCGATCTTGTTAATGACGGGGACGATCTCAAGATCGTTCTCAATCGCGAGGTACACGTTGGCGAGTGTTTGCGCCTCAACACCTTGAGAGGCGTCGACAACCAGGAGAGCCCCCTCACAGGCGGAGAGACTCTTAGAGACCTCATAGTTGAAGTCCACATGGCCAGGCGTATCGATCAGGTTCAGCTGATAGGTCTCCCCGTCCTGAGCCTTGTAGCTCAACCGAACCGTTTGCGCTTTGATCGTGATACCGCGCTCCCGCTCGAGATCAAGTTTATCGAGGAACTGGGCTTGCATCTCTCGAGCTTGGAGCGCTCCGGTAGCCTCCAGAATACGATCGGCAAGGGTCGACTTACCGTGATCGATATGAGCGATGATACTAAAGTTACGGATTTTATCTCTGGGCGTCACTGTGTGTACTACTTAAAAACGGGTCGCCCCTAGCGTGGCTCTTCACCACTACGCAAGCGTTCCTCAAAATCAGCTATCGTCTTCTTAAGACCGGTATCGAGATCAACCTTGGGCTCCCACCCCAACTCCCTCTTCGCGAGAGAGATGTCAGGTTGGCGACGAGTCGGATCGTCTTTTGGAAGCGGTTTATGGACGATCTTCGAGTGAGACCCCGTAAGGTTGATAATCCGCTCAGCGAGCGCCTTAATGGGCATCTCGTTGGGATTACCAAGATTAACCGGCCCGTTGAAGCTCTCCTTGTTCATCATGGCGACGAACGCGGCGACGAGATCATCCACGTAGCAGAAGGAGCGAGTTTGATCCCCCTCCCCATACACGGTGATATCCTCCCCCTTGAGCGCTTGCACGATGAAGTTCGAAACCACACGACCATCGTTGAACAACATACGGGGCCCGTAGGTATTGAAAATTCGAACGATTCGCGTGTCGACATGACCTTGATCCTGATAACTCATCGTTAAGGTCTCGGCGACACGTTTTCCTTCATCGTAGCAGCTACGAGGGCCAACCGGATTTACATTACCCCAGTAGGACTCTTTCTGTGGGTGCTCAAGGGGATCTCCATATACTTCAGAGGTAGACGCGAGGAAGAAACGGGCCCGCGTTCGCTTTGCCACACCGAGCATGTTGATCGTGCCAGTGACGTTGGTCTTGATCGTTTTTATAGGATTGTACTGATAGTGGACGGGAGATGCCGGACACGCCAAGTGATACAGCTGATCACACTCAAGGAGAATCGGCTCAGTCACATCATGCCGAATGAACTCGAAGTTCGGATTCGATGTCATGTGGCGCATGTTCTTCTTGGTACCGGTGAAGAGGTTATCAACGGCCATTACCTCGTGTCCTTGGCCGAGCAGCACATCACAAAGATGCGACCCGATGAAACCCGCTCCTCCACTAACTACCACTCGCGCCATATTATCCTTCCTTACGTCTTGTCCTGAGGCCTACCACGTTACCGCCGGTCGCCCTACGCTGTAGTAGGTAAACCCATGTGCTCGCATGTCCGCAACATCGTAAATATTACGACCGTCAAAAATAACCGGCGAAACGAGTTCCCCCTTGATCTTCTTGAAGTTTGGCTGACGGAACGCGTTCCACTCTGTGCAGATAACGAGTGCGTCCGCACCCCTCAAAGCGTCGTAGTTACTTTCGAAGTACTCCACGTTTGTGTGATTACCGAACTTCTCCTGAAAGGTGCCGTTAGCCTCCGGATCATAAGCCCGCACAGAGGCGCCAAGCTTCACAAGCTCAGAGCAGATCGCGAGAGCGGGAGCCTCGCGTACATCGTCGGTCTTAGGCTTAAACGCTAATCCCCACACAGCGAAGGTCTTTCCTCGAACCTTATTCTCTCCGAAGTGCTCAACGATCTTACGCACCATCAACTGCTTCTGATGCTTATTTACCTCCTCGACGGAGCGCGAGATAAGGAGTTCAACCCCATGATCTTTACCGGTGCGAATGAGCGCCTGCACATCCTTGGGGAAGCACGACCCTCCGTATCCGATACCCGGGAAGATGAAGCTCATACCGATACGGGAATCCGTTCCGATACCGATACGAACGTTACTGATATCAGCGCCAGCCCTCTCGCAAAGATTAGCGATCTCGTTCATGAACGAAACCCGCAAAGCCAGCATGGCGTTAGCGGCGTACTTGGTCATCTCAGCGGACCGAATATCCATCACCAGGATAGGGTTGTTCGTTCTCACAAAGGGAGCATAGAGCTCGCGCATAACAGCGGCTGCCTTCTCACTCGCCACACCGACGACGACGCGGTCAGGGCGAAGGAAGTCATCAATCGCGGCGCCCTCTTTCAAGAACTCCGGGTTACTCACCACCTCTACGGGGAATTTTGAGACCTTCTCAATCTCGGCCTTCACGAGATCGGCCGTGCCCACCGGCACCGTTGATTTGTCGACAACGATCTTCGGTCCATTCATATTCTCACCGATAGCTCGCGCCACAGCGAGAACATGAGTAAGATCAGCGGAGCCGTCCTCGTCCTGAGGGGTTCCTACCGCGATGAAGATAATGTCCGACGCTCGAACGGCGTCCTGAATAGATGTCGTAAACGAAAGCCGCTTCGCCTTGGCGTTGCTCTTGACGAGATTCTCTAGCCCCGGCTCGAAGATCGGAATATCTCCCGCGTTAAGGGCATCTACCTTCTTTTGGTTGATATCAACGCAAATTACGTCGTTGCCGGTCTCCGCAAAGCACGCTCCAGCCACTAATCCAACGTATCCCGTTCCGACAACCGCGATGTTCATCTGTAATCTCCTTTTCGATGGGTACGAGGGAACCTAATCCTTTTTGCTTTTAGCGGATCTTCCGCACTCCCCCGCACAATTCGGAGGTGAGAGTAAGCACAAACGACCTCTACCTATACGTGACGCTCCTTGTACCGCGAGCACTTTCACCGTAATCACTTCCCGAATCTAAGGGGTTATAGCCGAATGCCCTAGAGAGATCAAAGGGTTGAACCATAATGCCCCCTCGAATTGGGGACCGGCGTAAGCCCTCTCTCTCAATGGGGATTTAGACCTCTCTTGCGGCACCTCCCGTGCCCGGCCGTGATCCTACATGCCACAACCTAGATCCCAAAAGCCTCCTTGAACAAAGTGTCACAATGGGGCAACGCATCGGATGTCAAAACCGGCACCTCGCCTCACGTGAGCGCGCGCCAACATGACAAGAAACAGATGCTCCACCACTTTTCAGACTAGACACCACACCTGCGGCAATCGACGCGTTCGTCGCCCCCATCCGTACATAAGGATTCGACTCTTACTACCCTGCCCCTAGAAGTTGTGCTACCAAGCCCCCATGGCGACTAAGAACCTCACCACCCTCAAGGGGGTCTTCTCCTCTGGGATTGCTGCTAACATCAAAGCGAACGGTAAAAACGACCTCGCTTTCATATTCGTGCCAAGGGCGTACGGGAGCGCCGGGGTTTTCACTCGCAGCGCGTTTGCCGCGCCTCCGTTGATCTATACCAAACAAGCGATGAAACGCGGTGTCTTAAAAGCGGTCATCGTGAACGCCGGCTGCGCAAACGCCGCGACTGGCAAAGCCGGTATGCGCGATGCGCAGAAGACCGCTCTCATGGCGGCTCAACACCTCGGCATCAAACCCCATGAGGTCGCGCTCGCGTCAACCGGGATCATCGGGAAACGTCTCCCCATGGATAAGATGGAGGCGGGCCTCTCTAAGCTCTTAGCCAACCCTTCGGCTCGAAATGGCGATGCTACAGCGAAGGCTATTATGACCACGGACCTAACCCAAAAGGAGGTTTATGAGTCCGCAACTATTGGTGGTGAACGAATAACGGTAGCAGGCTGCGCAAAAGGCTCCGGCATGATAGCTCCGAACATGGCTACCATGCTCGCGTTCTTAGCGACCGACGCCAAAGTCGACTCAAAGACCCTACAGTCCGCTCTTACCAGCGCCGTGAACGACTCCTTCAATATGACCTCGGTGGACACCGACACATCAACGAACGACACAGTGTTGGTCTTTTCAACGGGTGAGCGTGGCAAGAAGATCTCATCCAAGGCGGATAAAAAGGCGTTCACCGACCTGCTCACCACAGCGTGTCAAAACCTTGCGAAGCAGATCGCGGCGGATGGAGAGGGCGCGACGAAACTTATCGAGGTGGAGGTACTCGGAGCTCGCTCAGAAACGGAGGCGCGTCGCATAGCGATGAACATCATCAACTCTCCGCTCGTCAAAACAGCCATTCATGGCGCTGATCCTAATTGGGGGAGGGTCCTGGCCGCCGCCGGCAAGGATCCGTCGCTAAAAGTAGACCCCTCACGAGTCGATCTCACATTTGCCGGCGTTCCAGTTATGCGCCGTGGAAAAATCGTTGCGCACGATCGGACGAGGATTCGGAAGCGAATGTCGGTACGAGACGTTCCTATTCAGGTCAATCTCAATATTGGAAAGGGGCGCGCCCGCGCGTGGGGATGCGACCTCACCCACGGGTATGTTGATATCAACGTAAGCTATAACTAAATTCCGTGACTGAGATAGATTGGCACAAGGTTCACGTCGCTCGGCTCGCCGCCTGCTGCCAACGGGCCGCCGCGGATCTAAACCTCTCCATTACGAGCCCGTTCATCCTGAACGCGGGAGAACGCGAGGAACATCGATTCGTCGCGCTCTTTCCGCATATCGGGCCTCTCAACGGCACGTTGGTTTGCCTGGCCGCCGACTGGGAGAAACTGAGCGACATCGCCCACACCTATGGTTATTCGTGTGTTGGGGTTCTTCCCGAGAGCTGCGCTTCGTACGATCCCGCAAAATGGGCCGCGTTCATCAAGGAATGGGACGCCCCTCCGACGGACGCCTAACCAACGAGGTTCATGAGAACGGAATCATCCTTAAATTTCGATACCCGCAGGGCCTCGTCTACGTGCCAAATTCAGGCGCAGTGATCGTCGAACAGGACGAAACCCCGATGAAACCGCGATTCAACGTTGTCAACCGGGACGAAGAGTCGGTGTATCTCGTATTTTTCCTTCCCCAAAAGCTCTTTCAACGACCTGGAACGGCATACTCGGGGGACTCTGGCACCGTGGAGGTCCAACTCGTCGGTAAGGCGGCGGTCCCAGAGGGCATCATAGAGGTTGATGCCGACGTTGATGACCCGGGCATCGCCGATACCCTCGAATTTAAGGTATCTAAACCGGAATTCCTGGCTGAGGATCAACACTCAATCACCGTACACGCAGACGGCTAACCGAAGATTGCGACCTTTCGCGGCTTCGACTATCCTCTCTGTAGAGAGCGTTCTCCCGTACCTGGACCAGCTACCTCCGTAGCTCTTGTGAGAACGCCAACCCTGTGTACGAATAAAGAGAGCATCTGTGGGACAACACCGCCAAATTTTGCTAGAGCACATCAAGCAGCCAGACCAGCAAACCCTCGCTGGGTACGAGAGTCGTGGTGGATACCAAGCGATCAAAAAAGCGCTCCCGATGGATCCCCTCGCTATCATCGAGGAGGTCAAGAAGTCCGGTATCCGAGGACGTGGTGGCGCCGGCTTCTCCGCTGGAATGAAATGGAGCTTCGTTCCCCGCAACACAGGAAAGCCGACCTACATCATCTGCAACGCGGATGAGAGCGAGCCGGGGACATTTAAAGATCGTCTTCTCATGGAGAAGAACCCGCATGCGGTTATCGAGGGAATGATGATCGCGGCGCTCGCCGTACAAAGTAAGTGGATGTGCGTCTACATTCGCGGAGAGTACGCGTATCCATACACACAGCTGAAGAACGCGGTGAACGAGTGCTACGCGAAGGGATACTTGGGAAAAAACATCTTCGGCAGTGACTACTCTCTTGATCTCGTCGTTCACCGTGGAGCCGGAGCGTACATCTGCGGCGAAGAGACGGGCCTCATCGAGTCACTGGAAGGGAAGAAGGGTCAACCTCGCCTCAAACCCCCGTACTTCCCGGCCGTGCTTGGTCTTTATAACAGCCCAACGATCGTTAACAACGTAGAAACCTACGCCGCGGTGCCATGGATTATTACCAACGGCGCTGACGCGTACGCGGCCATCGGGACGGAGAAATCCAAAGGCACCAAGCTGATCTCAGCCTCGGGACATATCAACAAGCCGGGGGTTTACGAGATCGAGATGGGATATCCGTTCAAGCGATTCCTGGAAGAGGAATGCGGCGGTATGCTCAACGGTCGCAAACTCAAAGCGGTCATCCCGGGCGGGTCGTCAACACCGATCCTTCGCGCCGAAGATATCGAAGACGCTGTCATGGATTATGAGGGATGGAGCAAACTCGGAACGTTCCTCGGATCGGGAGGCGTCATCGTTCTCGACGATACCGTTGACATGGTCGACGCTATCCAGAACCTCGCGCACTTTTACGCCCATGAATCGTGTGGTCAATGCACTCCCTGCCGAGAAGGTGGTCACTGGGTGGAAAAAACCTTCCGCCGCATTAACAACGGCGAAGGGGCTCCGGGCGACGTTGAGATGATAAACTCAATCTGCAATCAAATTATGGGACACACGATATGCCCTCTCGGGGACGCCCTCGTGATGCCAGTGCGAAGTTTCCTCACGAAGTTCAATGATGAGTTCAAAGGGAAGATAGAGGACGCTCTGGACGGAAAGAGCGTCGAGACCAACAGTCTCAACGCGTCATTCGGAGATTCCCATTAAGAGATCAGGAAGACATACATGAAGCCGCGACGAGCGATCGCGTTCCTGAAATCCCTTCTTCCGAACCTCCTTCGTGTCACCACGGTCGAGCTTTGCGTCTACATGCTGTGCGTCGGCCTACCATGCGAGGCCCAGTCCCCCACCGAGCCCTTCACTTGGGAGAAACTTGGTGGAGGCCTCGAGCAGACGAACTTCCGTATAAACGGTGATTCTATCATCTCCTCCTCGATCGCTATCGTGCGATCAGACATGCGTAGTCATCGCATCGGCGTCATTCGAGCGTCAGAGTTCGGATGGAAACAGGCTACCGTGCAATCTCTCTGCAAAGCGTCGGGTGCGGTGGCGTGCATCAACGCTAATTTTTTTGATGAGCAAGGAAAACCTCTTGGTTTGGTCATCAGTCGGGGAATCATCCACCAAAAGATTCACAAAGGTGGAGGGCTACTCACTGGGGTACTGTTCGTAACGTCCAAAGCCATCGGTGTCGCCCACCGCGACGGCTTCTCAACTGAAGGGGTTGTTGAGGCGGTTCAAGCGGGCCCACGCCTCGTGAGCAAAGGGAGCATCGTCGAGGGACTCCGGGAATCCTCTCGATCTTCCAACCTCTCCGGCATCTGCATAGACGGCCAAGACCGGCTCTCCATTTTTCGGGTGACCTCAGGAGTTTTCGGAGGGTCACTTCATCAGCTTCAAAACGTTCTGATCCAACCTCAATTAGGATGTGTCGAAGCGTTAAATTTCGACGGTGGCGGCTCATCAAGCATGTACATCTCCGGTGAGATTCAGGGTCATGCGGGCGCCGTACGAGAGGAGAACTTTCCGGGCACAGACGAGGTGCCCGTCGCTATTGGGCTTTTTCCTCTTGAGACAGCACCGCCAACCTTGGGCGCGACTTCCACTGGAACGGCGCAGCAAACGCCGTAGGGAACCGAGGCAAAACTTACGAATGGTCTCATGGTGGCCCCCGACACGTGAACATGCTCGTAGGCGTGAACGCGCCCGGGAACGTTGGTGTTTTGTTCCGGGTACGTTTACGAGCACGTTCACGTGGGGTTTTGCCGCTCTTGCTTCGGTAAGCAAGGTCGATCCTTGCTCGCTACTGTTCGCATCTGTTCGCCTCTACTTTTAGCTGAGTAAAAA
>JAIXPR010000185.1 GCA_027486155.1 Pseudomonadota bacterium
CTCCTCATCGTCTTCGTCAAGCAATTCCTCATCGTCTTCGTCAAGCAATTCTTCGGAGTCTTCTGAGGAATCGTCATCTTCGAGCTCATCGGAATCTTCGAGTTCATCGGACGACGGGGGCGAACCACACCCTTGTGACAATCCCTCCGCGTCGGGGTGCGATCCGTGTGCACTGGATCAGGAGAGCACGCTATGTAAGTGTTCATTGGATCCGGAGTCGCCGGAATGTAAGTGTCAGGAAGGTGAAGGTTGTTGCTGCGACACCGGGGCCGGCTCCGCTGGGGGTGATTCGCCGGAATGCGAAGAACTCATAATTGAAGAGCCCGAAAAGATACAGCATTGTTTCACGGCCCCGAACGTTTGTGTTGATATTGTGGATCAAAGAACCGCGCTTCGAAACGCGCCGAAGGCGTTTTCATTCCCCTTTAGCTCATCCCTCCAACAGATATGTAGCAGCAGCGTGTGGAAGATGGCGACTGGCTACGGCGCCGCGATCATTGGATGTGGCCTCGCCCTCGGTCCCTCAACAGCTAATGCTGGAAGCGAGTTCACCCTCGAAGAATTGGCACAACAAGTCATACAAAGAAATCCCGGGCTTAGGCGGGCAACTGAAGCCGAGACTCAGGCACTAAGTAAACTTCGGCAGCCGAGGCCCACGACAGATAAGGATAAAGAAGGTCTCAATCAAATAAAGATAGAGCTCCAAAACAATAACAAAAATGATGAGTACGGGGGTCAGACATATGACAAAAATAAAAACCAGTGTGCTCAGATTGCAGTTGCTCCCGAGCATCCTGGGGTTCTTGTGGACCAGGCCATCGCGGCATTGAGCGACGTATCAACCTGCGGTCAAAGTTATTTCCGCAAAGAACCGACTTGCAGACGGGAATTTGAGAAAGCGGTTGGAAGAGCCCGAAAAATGTTAGAGGGTTTTCCGCCTGGAGGCATTATAGACAACGGACGCCAGCTCGCTACGTTCTCATGTTGTAAAGACAAACACTATCGGATTGATTTAGATAACTTCAGGGGCCATAACCTGAGGTTTTATGGTCTCGACCCTTTCGCAGCATACTGGAGCTGGTTAAAACGATAAAAACAGTTGCTGTGTGAGGGGGTTGTCGTGGTGCCGCATGACGAACCACGTGTTAGCCGAGCATTTATTCCAGCCGCTTTGCGTCATTGATAAAGGCAAGTGAGGAGCTTCTGAGAATCTGGTAGCAGTTGCCACTCCTCGAAGGAGACCCTAGCCATCGCTTTGATGCGCAGGAACCTCCTATCGATGTTTTTGATCAGTTGGAAAGGGGCGAGCGAAGCGAGGTGTTCCTTAAGCTTTTGGTTCTCTTCTTCTGGAATGTAGTCAGATTCTAACAACCTCTCTAAAAAGGGTCTTCGTCTCATCATAGATTCGCTTATAACGGCTTCCGACCTTTAGCTTCTCTTTAAGCCTTAAGCAGGGGGGTAAAATAGTTCTTAAAAAGCCGGTAGTCGTTCTTGTATGTATCGTTAGCTACCGGGACGATATCGGGATTCTCCATGCGTCTAAAGCCGAGAGCGTCACGAGCGGTCATCCAGTTCTTTTGCTCGACGTGCGCGTTATCGTTTTTCTTGTAGGAACGGCTGCGAGTAAGCGCTATTCCCGCCTTTTGGCAGTAGCGAAGAACTGGGTTGTTGAGAAACTCTGAGCCATTATCAAAGTCGAGGGACTTTAGGGGAAATGGCAGCGATGCCTTGATATCTTTAAGAGCCTCAATCACCGCCTCCGCAGTTTTACCCCATATAGCTCTGTTTTCCACCCATCCCGTAGCTATATCAGTAACGGTCAGTGTGTTGACGTAACTCCCGCTGTTGTATTGCCACAGTGCGCCACCAGATCTTCCTCCAAGTGTCCCGGCTCTCGCTGTTCCCACTGAGCCAAGCAGATCGTAATCATATCCCTGAAATGCGGGTCGGATGAAGTGGTGCTTTTCCCCTACCCAACTGACGCTTCGTTGGTAGCAGGATCCGGTCGATCGTTGCGGGACTTATTCGCCGAAGCTTCTCAGACACATCGGCTGCCAATACTCCGCGGTGCATCTCGTAGGTGGTAGTGTAGAACTTAATCGAGCGCTTCAGCAGCTTGCCGCTAAGGTACCTTGTAGCCACCCAGATACGCTTTAAAGCCTCCATAAACTCGGGGTCGCTCGCATACCGGCTCTTCCGCCCCGGCTTTCGTTGTTTCGCCTTATAGCCTAGCAGCAAAAGACGATTCAGGTAGTTACGTTTCAGACCCGTTGCTAGCTGAAGGTGGTCAAGATGCGCGCCTTTTTGCGCCTTTGTCGACTTCCTATAAACCTTCCTAATCGCCTGAATCAGCTCGCGTTTGGAACTTAGCGTCATCTCTCGCACCTCACCTAAATGCCTTGGAACATTTGTGAGGCCACCACTCCGTTAATCGATGCTCAAAGTTCTACTTCCCTTTCTTTTAATGTGAGGCATATCGGCAGCGATTTGCTTAGTGAACGCGTCCCTGTAAACTCAGTACAACCGTAACAAGATCGGGCCAGCGGGCTATCAAAGTTTCGTATGAGAGAAGAACGACTCAAGAGAGAGGAGGTCCTAGACGTGCTTCGCGCAGAGCTTGCACGGCTTCTGTGCGCTGATGATGTCAGTGAGGAGGAAAAGTTAATTCGTATCGAACGAGCCGAACGGCTTCTACAGGGCGGAGAGGTGTTAGATGGTTAATGCAAGGATAGTGACACAACAACTTGGTGAATTACAAAGTCTAACCGGGGAGGGCTGCCCTGAGGCTGCCGCACGGTTACTGAGCAATGGCGAGACAATCTCTTTGCATGATTTATCAGCACGCTTAGACCGCGCGTTAGCTGCTCTTCGAGGCACAGAGATCACCGTTGCGGCAGCTAGCGGAGTTCAACGGACGCCGCTTGAGATAGGGGAGCAGATGGTCAATTCTTTCTTCTTTGATAAACAGGGTGGCGTGTCCACATTCATAATCCCGGCTGGTGTTAACGATATTCAGGCGATGAAAGCCGTTGCCGAGTACTTTGATAGACACAAGCTAAGGAACGGCAGCGAAGTGCTGCCCTGGTTCAGCATCGAGAGGTTCGGGCGATTGCCGCAAAAATACCCGCAGCACTGTCAGGAGCGAGATTGCTTGGTATCACGGGAGATAACCGTCACCGGTGTGGTCAAGGGCACAAAGGAGAGAAATCGCGCCACCCAAGAATCTGTGCTCAATGCCCAATCACTTGGTTTCTCCGATCCCAGAGATCAAGCATTAGCGGTCGCTCTATTTGCCTGCAAGTACAATGGATCGCTCCTGTACTCGGGGACACGGTTGCGCGGTTCTATCCCTGAAATAACGTTGGTCGTATCAAAGGCTCTCGGCGTACTCGTTGATGACAAGACTTTCGATGACGAGGGAGATAGCTTCATATCGGCGACCGGCTCACCCTTGGCGGGGAGCGGCCTCAAGAGCTAGAGGCGCTATTTTTGATCTCTGAGCCTCTGAACCCGGGGTAGGTAGTTGTTGCACTACCCCCACAATCCAATGACCATAAACTCAATAAGAGTCACCATCTCTTAAGCGATCTCTCTCCGCCGCTTCGGCGCGTCGTTGCTGCCTTTTTCGATGCTCGCTCGGTGGAAACTTAAGTCCTGGCGGTCTCCCCCCTGGAATCCTCTCCTTCGTCGGCTTCAAGGCCTCATGAAGCAGGGCATGAAGCTGCTCAACAGCGGCTTCTTTGTTTTGTCCCTGCGTTCTGTGGCTCTGAGTGACGATGGAGATAATGCCATCGCCGTGCACCAAGTGCTGTAACTTTGGGTGGCGCAAGATCTGGGTCTTTTGCTCCAGGTTTAGTGAAGATGACTGGAGAACATCGAAGGAGAGGCGCACCCTCGTGTGTCGCTTGTTTACATTTTGACCACCGGGGCCCCCACTTGCGGTGCAGGTAAAGGTCATTTCATCATCCGGAATTCGAATGACTGATGGCTGCGATTTTGTCGCTTGAGGAACATGCATATATTCTCCCATGTCTCTTTGAGGACCAACTCTCTGAATTGAGCGGTTCCTCTGGTCAGCTATGATATGAGCACTAAAGCTTGCGGTGTGATGCTGAGACGCTCTTGTACTAGGGGAGTCAACCCCCTGAAAGGACTATTTGCTTCGGGAAGCGCCTAGAAAAATTTCACCAAAGAGCGCCGCGTTGAGGCAACGCAAACATGTTAACCCGGCATAACCGATCCAAACCGCGGGAGCTTTATATGATCAGCCATGGACCCACACAAACCCCTTCTCATGCGGATGTAGCCAAGCTAACTCCGCAGGCTGCAGTCGCACATGCGCAAGAGATAGCACGACCAGCGGAGGTGAAGAATCTCTATTCCTCTAGAACGTGGGTGGCTCCTGAGGCCATCCCACAGCTCAAAAAGGCCGCCGAACTCCCCGGTATGGTGTATGTCGCTGCCATGCCGGACCTTCATCCAGGTACGGGCAGCCCGGGAGGAGCGGCATTCGTCAGCAGGGGATTGATCCATCCGAAGCTTATCGGTGGCGATATCGGTTGTGGTATGCACCTGTGCGCCACCACAATCGATCCACGCACCAGCGTGAAGCGATTAGGAGATAGATTATCGAGTATTGATGGTGTGTGGCACGGCGATCTATCCGCGGTCATGCGGAAACATGGATTACAGGAGACCGGGTACGAAGCAGCTCTGGGTACAATTGGCGGTGGCAACCACTTTGCGGAGGTCCAAGTCGTTCATTCGATAGTTGATAAACGAATTGCCGCGGACCTCGGTCTTATGAACTCGAAAGCGCTCCTTCTCATTCATAGCGGCTCGCGTGGATTCGGTCAGGAGATCCTAAATCGATATAACGCGGAATCACGCGGAGTACCGCTCGATCCAAATTCGACCGAGGGGTTGCGGTATCTCGCTGGACACGATCAGGCGATGCGCTACGCCAGGGCCAACCGAGAGATAATCGCGCGGCGAATTATGGATCGACTCGGCGCGACAGCAACTCCACTCATCGATCTCAGCCACAACCATCTTGAGAAAAAGACAACTGTGCACGGTGATACATGGATTCACCGGAAGGGAGCGGCACCCTCAGATCAGGGATTAGTAGTAATTCCTGGGTCGCGAAGCTCTTTCACCTACCTCGTGCGCCCGATCGGCAACGGCGAGGTGAACGCGCACTCGTTAGCGCATGGTGCCGGTCGGAAGGTGTCACGCAGTCAATGTGAAGACAAGTTTGGAAGGCTTTCGCCCGAGGATTTGAGACGCCCCAAAGATAAGAGGGTCGGTATCGATAATCTGGTGATCTGCGAAAACAGGGATCTTTTACGACAGGAGCACGGAAAAGCCTATAAGGATATCGACCAAGTCATAGAGGACCTCGCCCATTTCGGATTGATTGAGGTGGTTGCTGTGCTCAAACCTATATTGACCTACAAGACACGCGCCGAGTGTGAGGATGGCGATGGCTAATCACTATGATCGGTCATTTCTCTGTAGCGGGGCTACCGCCCAAGTGAGCCGACAAGCTCCTCCGATCGAGCGCAGAAATGCCCGGCCGACTAGCCCTAGTACGATAAGATATGAGGCATGGAACGGAACTCTAGATACACGAATGTCCCTTTATTTCTTTCAGAGACCGTGCGAACGAAAGACCGTGCAAAACTAACGACCAAGGACAAAACATATCTCTCAGATACCGCATGTAGTAGGGCCCGACTCCCGGCTGGCCGTATGGCATCGCCTATCGATGAAATCTTGATACCTCCAGGGACGGTACGGCCCGCCAGGAGTCGGGCCCTACCGGACGATTACAAAAAGACGCCCCCACCCCTCAAGCGGACTCGGTGGTAAGTCGATACACCCCGTGTAGGTCTTACGACCTCCATCAGAGCATGGAGCGTGATTGGGAGCCCGAAATGGGAAGCATGAAAAAACGAGCCATCCTTATAGCGGTCCTTATCGGACTCTCTATTTTCGACCCATCGTATGGAGTGGCGCAGACGCGGCTGCCCGCGCCTATAATACTCTCCGGTTCGACCGCTCGCATCCCAGCCTCTGATGTGATCCCGAATTTCACAACCTCCACCCCATACGGTATCGACTATCTCGAATATGTCCCCCCACACCGGAGCTTCGCTGACCTCGCGGCGGAGGTTCAAAGCCGCCTTGGGGGTTTGTGTCACGTGGGTCGGATACCGGGAAGTCGGCTTGAGATCGCGCAGTCGTGTCCGGCGGAAAGAGGTAAGAAGGACCGAATCAAGGCATGGCGTGATTTCTATAAAGGTAAGGGAGAAGCCCCGATACCGAATGGCTCTAAGGTTTATCTTATCGATGACGGAAGGTGGTTTTACCCGGTAGTAGAGCGGGTGCTGAAGGATGGAGAGAAACTAAAGAACCCGCTCTCACTCTCACTCTCCCCAGCGTGTGCCTTCCCTAATCAAGCAAGGGGGGAAAGAATTACAGAGCTGTGCGCGCGTTCGATACCGGTTCAGGTTCCCCCCTTCGCTGCGAAGATCGAGGGGAGCAACGTTATTCTCACCCGCTTGCAGAGTGCGCCCGCCAGCGCGTACCTCACCTTCAGCACACAGGCGGGAGTGGTAGCGCGCGTTGAGGTACGCGTTGAAGCCCCCGTAGTAACATCGCCTCAGCCCCCGTCTGCTCAATCTCCCCAGCCAGCCCCGCGTGTGTGCAGCTTTAACGGTTTTACGTTCGAAGCTGATCAGACGGTGACGGTATTTTCTGCAGACTATGTTCCCTTCGGAGGTGCGTGCACTGGGATACAGCTCAAGTGTCGGAAACCTGACCCGAAAAAACCTTTTGTCGCGTGGTATCGGGGGAAAAAGCCATTCTATCCGAGCGGCTACTTCCCATCCTGTGAGGTTGGGGCTATGCGATGCCCTCGGGGACAGATCTCGGTGAATTACAAGTATATCAACAAGGATCGGGACCAGTATTATGTGCCTGCTCCCCTAGCGCCTGGGAAGAATTTTGCGAGTGAGTGCCTTCCCGAAGGAACACAACTTCCGTATCAGGACCCGGAGACACGCATTTGGTACGCGATGAGTGTAGAGCCTTCGCTGATGGAGGATGAGCAGTGTGACTCGGATCTATATGGAAGATGGCGAGTTCAGGCTCAATATGTTGATTCGAATAACAACCACCTTTTCGCTCCTGTTAACCAGAATGAGCAAAATATCTGCGTAACCAAGGATGAGGGGCGGCTCGGAAGCGAGCCCGAATGGGTGAAGCCTTTTATCGTTGGGTATAACTATCATCGACGATTTGCTTTCAACGTGCCGCTAAATATCATGACGTCAGAACGAACGGAGAGTATAACTTGTGATCGCCTCCCTCGAGGAGCATGCTCCTCATCGTCTTCGTCAAGCAATTCCTCATCGTCTTCTGAGGAATCGTCATCTTCGAGCTCATCGGAATCTTCGAGCTCATCGGAATCTTCGAGCTCATCGGAGGACTCCCAGAGCTCCGAGTACTCACAGGGCCCAGGCCTTTGTGACCTGGAACCGGAATTGCCGGAATGTAAGTGTGCACGGGATCCGGACAGCCAGGATTGTTGTCCCAAACCGGATCCCGATAAATGCGAGTTTGCGACAGAGGAGGAGGCTTTGGAAGCGTCCTGGGATGGAAAATGTGGATCAGTGAACGGGCTAACACGATCCAGCGAGGGCGCGTTTCAGTGGTCTTTGACTACGCCGCAAGGTATGACCGCTTCCAATGGTGACTGCGAGTTAGTGAAATTGGATTCGAAGATTACCGAGTGTCTCAACAATGCCGGGCGATATCAGCATGGAAATATTTGTCACCATCGAGCTGAGAAGGTCAGGGTCTGCTCTAATGAGGTGTTTAAGTCGATGAACTGCCTCGCCCAAAGCAAGTACATCATATTCGGGGCGCCCTACTCTTGTGAACCGAAAAAA
>JAIXPR010000237.1 GCA_027486155.1 Pseudomonadota bacterium
CTCGACCGCGCGCAATCGCCCGCGCAGCGGCCCAGCGGTAAGGATGGGGTTAGAGCTCAAACAAATGGCAGCAACAGGCGATGCGGTACGGCCCGCCAGGCCTCGGGCCCTACCGTGTGCCGTATCGATCATGAGGTATTACTACTCCATCGACATGCGATGCCATACGCCCCACGGGGATCCACCTGCGCTAACGCTTCGGCGAGACAGGCATCGGGCCCTACCAATCAACCGGTGGGATTTTGCCTCGTTTCCTTACTTTTGTACCGATCCTGTACATTTTCGCCCCACCTTTAATTTCAAGCACCGCTTGAGACCCTGCCGACATCCACCTTTCACAGGGAAGTGTCATGAGTACTCAGATGGAGAGGACCGAGGTTCTTCGGTTCGAAATAGCGGTTAACGGAGGGGCCTATAGGTCACTCGTCGCGAGCCTTCGAGAGGAAGGGTCACAACCCTATGGAATCCGTCCACGTCAGGGGGCTGTCAAAGCGGCGATTGAGCTCGACCTCGCGTCCGGGAGCTACTCGGTAAGCTCGCTCGGAAACCACAGGCTCCCCAAGACCATGGCGGTTCGTCCAGGAAGCCGCACACACCGTAACATTAGCGGCCTTCTCGCCACCTCCCTTAAGGAGCAACAAGCGGCCGATCTTGTCGAGATGATTCAGCATATTATCGACACCACCCCCCATGTGGATGGCGGGAGTCTCGCCGTCTATCGAGGGGACCTTGAGTTTCAAGCTACCGACCCAACTCGACTAAGCCACCGAAGCGTTCAAACCGTTGAGATCCTGGGCACGATCGCGCCGACCATCCTTCTCGAGAATGACGAGTCCCCTACCCTTATCATCCCGGAGCGGGCCGAGGGGGAGCTACAGTCTGTTCTCACCACGCTTCAACGGGATGCGGCCTTGGCCACCCCTCTCCAGGCGGCGGCGAACGCCAACACCCTTGAGATCTCATGCTCGGTACTCCTTCCAGCCCTCCCCGACACGACGGTGGACATCTACCTCCACTGGGGAAGCTACGACTATGTGGCGCCCGCGTGGCAGGACGAACTGATAGGGTCGTCAGAGTGCTCCTCGACCGGAGAGCTTTCGATCTCTCATCAACTCTACATTCCCCATCAAGGTCACTACGGCGCCACACTCTTTGTGCGGCCTCGTGGAACTCGAGAAACCGTGTGGCTGGGTCGGCTCCACTCTGATGACGCTCGCTTCACCATTGCTCAGGATGACTTCGCTATCATGAAAGAGCGGGATTCCATGCTCGCTGAGATGAGGGAGATAGCGGTAAGCATGCTTACTCTCAGCGCTCAACACCCTCACACCCTCGATGAACAGATCAAGACGATCCGCTCATACGCTCCACATATCGGAGTAGGCGCGATGCTAAAGGAGGTTGTCGATGCTCTTGGTGGCGAACCACATGCGCGCGATCTTTACGACTCGCTTGAGATAACAGGCGGGACCGATGAGGTCAAAGCGCTCTTGGCTACCTACGGGGTTGGCGAGGTAGTCTTCACAACCCCGGAAGGGCCTCACGCCGCGGCTGGAGGGCTGGCGCAGGTTATCTCCGGACTCCCTCTGGAACTACGCAATGCTGGCGTGCCTGTAACTCTTATCACTCCGCTGTACGCGCACGAAAATGGGCACAAGCACCAAGCTGGTCACCACCTGCTGCGCAACGGAATCCAGATTGGGGACAAAAAAGTCATTCCTACCTACCTCGGCTCGGTCACCGTTAATCTTGGACCAACCTATCACTCAGGAACTCAACATCACCGCCGCGCCCCGTCCGCTGTTCCCTTGAAGGTCTACCTGGCACAGTCGGGAAGCCTGCGCGTCTTTATGCTCTCAAATCCCTCTGTGTTTGACCGGCTCTATCAACCGGTCTACGCGGACGAGCAACTACGCCGTGCCGTCGTCTTCTCCCGCGCGACATTGGAGACGATTGCGGCGAGCCATTTTGGAATACGCCCATCCGCTATCATATCGAATGATTGGATGACCGCCTGCGTTCCGGCCTTCGCCGCTCTTGATCCCCACTACCGTGCCGTTCCATGGCTACAGGCGGCGAAAACTATTCACATGATTCATAACGGTGGCGCCGATTACCATGGCCGATTGCCGATCCACGTTCACAACGAGGACCTCTGGCCACTCTTAAACCTAGCGCCCGAGCATGTCTTCGGCTTTCAAGACCCTCACAATTATGGCCTTATAAATTTCACCATGGCGGCATCTCACCACGTCTCAGGGGCCGTTCTTACCGTGAGCCAGCCATACGCCCAACAGATCTCACACCTCGGTGGAGGAGATGGCATCGACTACGTCCTTCAACACAAACGGGGGTCAATATTCGGTATTAGTAACGGGATCAACCGGGCCGATATCGATCGCTACCTCTCATCGCTATCTGGCATGTCGGCGGAGGAGCTGAGCCGCCCGGAGAACCTCCTCGCCGCGAAGGTAGAGACTCGGCGTTCACTTCAGGTTCGGTTCGGACTCACTCCACGAACGGACGCTCGCCTCATAAGTTTTGTTGGACGGTTAGCGGAACAGAAGGGGCTATCGCTTCTCTCGGGGCTAGTTGCTGGCGGACATTCCGCGCTTGAGGACCTGCTCATACACCACGACGAGGTCCAAATTCTCGTCGCGGGCCCTACAACGGAGGGAGATAAGAGCTCGCTCGATCTACGGCACGCTCTCGACTATCTTGCCCGAAAATACCCAGGTAGGGTCGCCACCTACTTCGACTACATTCCGCACGCCAAGGCTCTTGAGATCATTTTCGGCAGCGCTTTTTTCCTGATGCCCTCTCGGTTTGAGCCAGGAGGGATCACCCAATTAGAAGCGCTCGCCGTCGGAACGCTTGTTATCGGGCGAAATATAGGTGGCATCTCCGCGACGGTCGAAAACTTCAACCGGGAACAGAAACGCGGAAACGGTTTCCTCTTTAACGATTACACCCCGACCGCGTTAGCCAACACAGCTCACTGGGCGCTCACGGAGAGCAAAGACCCGGCGGTATACGCTATGCTCGTCGCTAACGCTCGAGCGGCGCGACATACGTGGGCCGACCGTGTGCCGGCGTACCTCGCGATGTTACAACGGGTCATCCTCGGGGAGCATGAGTTCAGCGACGTACCGTGGAACGATGCCCATCGCGCGAATCTCTCCGCTATCAGCGCGGCGTAGCCCCCACTACAGCAAAAGGAACATCAGGCCCACGTACATGATGAGCGTACCGATGATACGTCGCTTTTTGTCTTGTTCCTTAAACCACGCGCCGCCCACAACCACGGTGAAGATCATGGAAACGCGCATGATTCCGACAACGATATGAGCTGGGAGCGTCATGAGCGCGGCCATCTTGGCCACCATAAAGATGGTCTCGAAAAGTCCACGAAGAAGGAACGCTCGTGAATTGTGTACCAGCTCTGGCTTCGCTGAGGGGACTCGGAGTAACGCGGGCATCGTCAGGAGGGCCGCGCACAATGTTACCGAGAAGGCGGATGTTACAGGGCCAGCATGCCCAACAGCGAGACGGTCGAGGGCGCTGTTGAGAGCGAAAGCAAGCGAGCCACCGAGCGCGTAGAGCACCGCGAGGGGTTGCGCCACCTTACCGGTGGCCCTGTCGCGACGCACGAGCACCAACCCACCAATCACTATAAAAACGATTCCCACCGCTTCAGAGGGCTCGACTCGGTCCCCCGTGATAAACGGTGAGATCACCGTTAGAATGAGCGGAGAAAGCGACAGGAGTCCGCTGACAAGGGAGACATCTCCCGTATCGAATGCGCGCATCTTACATCCCTCAGCGAAAACATCCGAGATGCCCCGCATAAGAACCAAGAGCAGAAAGGTCTGAGAAAGAACAATCCCCTCTTCACCACAAAAATAGAGGACGATAAATATGAGCGCGTAGAAGGGAAGCGCGTAGAGAAAGGAAGCGAAGGTAGAGATGTCGGCATGCACCTTGCTGGCAACAGCCTTACTGACCAGGTCTTTGGCCGTTGATGTACAAGCACAGATAAGAGCGGCGATAACACCCATAGCGATGGCTCTTCTACCATAGTCGAGCCGGTCGAGCGCCCCCCGATCCCATAAAAAGAGTATATTTCACACCTGAACACCCCCTTCGCCAAACCGAGTTCGAGTGCTACCCTCCTGATGCTATGATTCGATTCGTCTTCTGTCTGATCACCATAATTTCTCTCTCAGTCCATTCCGCGGCGGCTGAGTTCAGACCTCTTCTGCCAACCAAGAAGCCGGTCGTCGCGTACGTCGTTGATGGCAACACCATCGCTGTTCACATCGATCGCGCCGTAGAGAAGGTTCGACTTATCGGCATCGACACGCCGGAATCTCGAAAGAACGACCGCGCAGCCCTCCAAGCCGAACGCAGTCACCAAGACATCAAAACGATTATGGAGTTCGGACGCCGAGCCAAGGAAATCCTTAAAGGTCTCCTGCCTAAAGGCACCGAGTTGCGAATAGAATACGATGTTCAGAAACGCGATAAGTATGGAAGGCTCCTCGCCTACGTCTACCGAACAGATAACCTTATGATAAACGAGGAGATGGTCTCACGAGGATACGCCCAGCTCCTTACCATCCCTCCCAATGTTCGGTATGTCGATCGCTTTAAGAAAGCCCTCAACAAGAGCCAGCGAGAGAAACGCGGATTGTGGGCCTCTGGGGGGTTTCAGAATTAGCAGAGCCCATGGGCGGAAATCCTTCTCCTATTCCTTCTCCTTCTCATCCGCCTGAATGCTCGCTGACGCTGACGACCACGTGTGACGCGAGACGATAACCGTCCACGGGTATCGGTTCACGTCATACGTAAACGTATTCGTCAGCGTCAGCGACCTTTTGAGGGGTGCGACACAGTGAGACCATTAGAAGGATTGGCCCCTTCTGCCTTAGGGAGGGGAGGCAAAACATCAAGGCTTCCGATACCGTACTGCCACAGTGGTTCCGCCCCCTCACGTTGTGCTACCATCTTCACCATGACAGACGGCCATTTCGACCCTCGACGCCCCTCTCAAGAGGTAACCCTTCATGTGACAGGATTGCACTGCACAAACTGCGCGCTCTCGATCGAGAAGCATCTCCATCGGGTCGGTGTGGAGAAGCCCTCAGTTGACTTCGCGAGCGGCCGCGCGAGCTTTACCCTTGAGGATCCGGCTAAACTTCCGGACATTATCCAAAGCATCAGGAAGCTCGGGTACTCAGTGGAGGAGAGCGCTACGGACCATGCGCACCACGGACGGGATACCGTTCTCTATGTCAAAACGATCATCAGCGCGATTCTCACCTTGCCGATGCTGGTGGGTATGTTTTTTTCTATCCACGTTCTGCACGACCCCACCATTCAGGCGATCTTAGCCACACCAGTATTCATCATCGGCTTGTTTCACTTTGGAAGCAGCGGCCTTCGCTCCCTACGGGCCGGCGTAGCGAACATGGACGTACTCATCACCGCGGGAATACTGGCCGCATACATCGCGAGCATGGTTACGATGATATTCGGTCTCTCTCATGAACTTCTCTTTTTTGAGGCCGTTGGTTCTATCGTCACGTTCGTGTTGATCGGGCACCTTCTTGAGGAGCTCGCCGTCAAAAAGACGACCTCCGCGATTGAGGAGCTTTCGCAGCTTCAACCACAAGAGGTTCGTCGTATACGCACGCAAGGATCCGGCCTGGACCTTCTTGAGACGATTCCGCTCGCGGAGCTCAAGGTTGGGGATCTCATCCAGATCAACACCGGGGATAGAAGTCCCACAGATGGCGTTATCGTCCGAGGAGTGGGAAGTTTTGACGAGTCGATGTTGACCGGCGAATCACTTCCTATCGACCACAAGGAGGGAGAGAAGGTCATCGGTGGGACCGTGCTCGTTGAAGGATCGGTTGTTGTGCAAACAACGGCCGTGGGCGATGACACGACCCTTGCGGGCATCATCCGCCTTGTGCGCGATGCTCAGCGACGGAAGCCCTCGATTCAAAGAATTGGCGACGCGGTAAGCGCCGTATTCGTGCCCTCAGTTTTGGCTATCGCTATCGTTACTTTTCTGGCCAGCACGCTTTTCTTCGATGTCTCAATGGCTCAAGCGATCGTTCGCTCCCTCGCGATAGTGGTCGTTGCGTGCCCATGCGCTATGGGGCTCGCTACTCCGAGCGCTATTATGGTCGCCATCGGACGGGCCGCCCGTTCCGGCATCCTCATCCGAGGAGGAGATACACTTGAGCGGCTTGGCCAGATCTCGCACGTCGCGTTTGATAAAACAGGAACGCTTACCAAGGGGACCTTAAGCGTCAAGAAGCTCCGAACACACAACGATGAGGATCAACGCTCCGCCCGGTCGGTGTTGGTATCGCTACAACGAGCGTCATCCCATCCGATAGCCCAGGCGATCGTTCGCGACCTGCAGTCAACGGAGCTTAATTCTATCCACCTATCCGATATCGTTGAGACGAAAGGGATAGGACTCTCAGCGAAGGGAGACGATGGTGCGCTCTATCAATGTGGCGGCCGAAACCTCGCGAATCAGCTCAACATCCAGCTTTTCGACGACATCATCCTCGTGAGAGATGGACACCTTATCGCCTCCCTCACGTTACAGGATCAGCTTCGGCCAGAGGCGCCCTCGGTAATCAAACAGCTCGACTCGCTCACGTGCGGCACCTCACTGATCAGCGGCGACACAACGGAGAAATGCCGAGAGGTATCGGTGGCCGTGGGCATTCACAACGTCTACGCCCAACAACTTCCCGAGCAGAAGCTGGAGCTCGTTCGTGCCCTTCAAAACAAGCAAGCGGTCGCCTACGTAGGGGATGGAATCAACGACGCCCCCACACTTGCTGAAGCGGCCGTTGGAATCTCCCTGAGCTCGGGGTCAGATATCGCGATGCAATCGGCTCAGGTCCTGCTGACCGGAGGAACGATCTCGAGCCTTCCGGCGGCGATTAGACTCTCGCGTCTCACCGTTCGAACGATTAAACAGAATCTCTTTTGGGCGCTGGTGTACAACGTAGCGACCGTTCCGCTGGCGGCGAGCGGGTATATCTCTCCGCTTGCGGGAGCCCTATTGATGACCTTCTCAGACCTGATCATCGTGGGCAACTCGCTGCGGATTAAGTACCGCTCCATCGCCTAGGGAGAAGAGGCAAAAACCCCTCCCGCTGCGAAAGCCGAACTTGGGCTGCTCCTCGATTTTCAGGGAAAGAATCGCTGAAGTTGACGGCTGCGTGTGACGGGAGACGATAACCGTCAACGGCTTTCGGTTTACGTTATACGGTAAACGTCCTCGTCATCGTCAGCGAATTTTTGAGGTGCGTTCCAAGGTGAGACTATTGGTAGGTTTTGCCTTGTCTACCTAGGGAAAACAGGGGCTATTTCGGGATAGTTTCAAGTGGGTTAGATTAACCTCTCTGAACAGGCTATACTGTCGAGGCTATGGGCGATCCTATTCGAACGAAATCGATCAACGCCGCGGATATCGCGTACGGCCGCTCCATCATCAAGGAGGAGATCACCGCGCTCACACAGGTAGCGGATCTCCTTGATGACTCGTTCGCTCACGCCGTCGAGACGATACTCTCCCTTCCAGCGGGTGCTCGCATCGTTGTCTCCGGAATGGGAAAAGCTGGATTTGTCGCCCAGAAGATCTCCGCGACACTCTCAAGTATCGGATTCCCAAGCTTGTATCTTCATCCCGCTGAGGCGGTGCATGGAGATCTTGGAAGATTTGGCTCTAACGATCTCGCGCTCCTCCTCTCTAATTCCGGTGAGACCTCTGAGGTTGTCCGACTCCTTCCGACCCTCAAACAACGAGGAAGTCACATTATTTCGATAACAAGCACATCAAGTTCAACTCTCGGAAAACATAGCGACGTAGTGATCGCGACGGGTCGTTTCACTGAGGCAGGCCCTCTCGGCCTCGCGCCAACAACCAGCACTACGGTGATGATGTCGCTCGGAGACGCGCTCGCCATGACGCTGGTGCACCGCCGAGGGTTGTCCAAAGAGGATTTCGCCGCATTTCATCCGGGAGGAGATCTTGGCCGCTCCCTCATGCTCGTCTCCGACATCATGAGAACCGGCGAGAGCTGCTGTATCGTTCACGAGTCTATCGACACGAAGAAAGCCCTCCGCCTTATCACCGAAACAAAGGGTCGGCCGGGCGCCGCGAGTATCGTAAACGACGCTGGGGCGCTCGTTGGCGTTTTCACGGACGGAAATCTTCGGCGCTGCCTTGAGCGCGACATTGAGTTTCTCAATAAGCCTATCGGCACGCTCTGCTCTCGAACCCCTATCACCATCACCCCCGAAAAGCTCGCCACTGAGGCCGCCCGCATCATTCAGGAGCGAAAGATCGACCAACTCATGGTCGTGGATAGCAACAACGTACCAGTTGGACTTATCGACATTCAGGATCTCCTCGCTCACGGCATGATTCGGCCGGAGTAATCAGCGCGCGGGGAAGGCTCCTGGCTGCCCAAAGATAGCTCATACGTGGCGGGAGCTAGCCCATCCCCGGGTTCCCCTCCCCCCTAATACACAGTACACTCCTCCTGTGTACCTCATAGCGCTCAAAATGCTGGTCGGAAATAAGGGCAAGTTCTTCGCCATGATATTCGGCGTTGCCCTCACCTCACTGATTATCACCCAGCAGTCATCGATCTTTGTGGGGCTGATGTCCCGCACCGTCGGATTCATCTTCGACACACCTCTTCCCGATCTCTGGGTCATGGATCCTAAGGTCCAGTTCGTGGACGACATTAAACCGATGCAGGACACCAAGCTTCTTCAAGTACGAGGGGTACAAGGAGTTGAGTGGGCAGTACCCCTCTATAAAGGCTCCATTCGAGCCCGTTTGGCCAACGGCACCTTTCAAACCTGTAACGTTATCGGACTCGATGACGCGACGCTGGTTGGAGGACCTCCGACCATGATAGCTGGTCGAGTAGCGGACCTCAGACTCGCGGATTCAGTCATCGTTGACGAAGCAGGAGCTTTCGGGAAGTTGGCGAAGCCGGGACCAACTCCGCAGAGTCCCAGGATACCGCTTAAGATCGGAGATATCCTTGAGCTGAACGACAATCGAGCAGTCGTGGTTGGCATCGCTCGTACGACCCGCACATTTC
>JAIXPR010000371.1 GCA_027486155.1 Pseudomonadota bacterium
ATGTAACGCACTCGGACGTGCTTCGATTTCTCAATACTACCAACTTTGGTACATGGGCTATAATTCTCTACATCGGCGCCGCCATTACCGGATTGCTCGGCGTGGCAACCAACGCTCCGATGAAAAACTACACCTGGTTCTTCATCGGCCCAGCACTCTACTCTTTCCTCGTCGGAACGACGATGAACGTTCAGGGTGTGAACTGGGTTGTCGCCAACATCGCTCAGGAGGATATGAGCCAGGTATGGAGGAACGCCGAGGCAGGACTCGCCAACACCAGGCTCGCTCGGGATGGGGAGGTAACGATTGACGGTGAAAATGGACCTCAAGGGCAGTATGAGGTCGCGATGCCGATGGTGTTCCTGGATGAGCTCTTCAGCGCCACCGCGAATATCCTGATTGAGTGGACCGGTATCGGTAGCCAGGTCGCTGGTGGCAAGGGCACCCGAACCAATCTCGCGGATAACAAGGCTGTGCGTGGTGAGGGCCCATGGTGGCTTCTCTCATCCCTCAAGTGGGGATACATCGAGAACATCACGTCAGCGACCGCCCGAAACCCTGACGTTCGAGACGCTCTTGTGACCTTTCTTGGGTCAGAGTGCGGAGAGAAGTTTAAAGAAGGGGTCATCAACTCAGGCGCGTACATCGCCGCGGCGCAAGCTCGAGGCTCTTCTAGTGTTAAATCTGTCATGTACGGGGAGGGCCGGGATGGATATAAAAATGTCATTGAGGAGCTCGATAACATCTCTATCCCAACACCACGTTCGTTGGCTCGTCTTTTCAAAAACAAGACAAATCTTGTTTCAGCAAGCAATGGAGCTTTCTACGATAAACACCAAGCCAATTATATCGCGCCGACCTTCTTTAACTTCTCTGATCGACTGCCGGTGGCTCTGGAGGCTGGTCGTGGCCACGGTATCGTCTGCTCGGAGTACCTGTGGACGATTATCCAAGCCCTTCGGTTCGAGGCTGGTCACGCCTACCATCAGCTCACGCGGAACGCTCCAAAAGGATTAAAAGAGGAAGAATTTATAAACACCATCGTCTACGGATGGGATATTCGTAAGACACCGGACGGAAACATCGCTGATGTTCGCGAAAAGGAGGCTTTCGTGATGCATCTTATTTTAGCCTATATCGTTCGTAACGAGCTTCTCTTCGCTCCGCAGATTACATCCGTGGATCAACGATTCGCTCCATCCGAGCAGGCTAAGAGCTACTCGGACGCCTACGTAGGAACGTATGGCGCCAAGGCCAAATTCATTGAACTCTACAACGCGGCTATCATGATGCCGTATCTTCAGGGAATTCTCGCCTACTTCCTCATCGTTTCGTACCCGATCGCCTGCATGTTGGTGATCCTCCCGGGGCATTACAAGGGATTCTTTACCTGGGTATCCTTCTTCGCCTGGATCAAGATCTGGGACGTTGGCTTCGCGATGGTTCAGGTGATCGAGCGAAGCGTATGGGCGATGGTCGGAAACCACAAGCACATGGCGGCTACCGCCAACGTGCTGATTGAAGCGGCCGATAAAGCTGGAGGTATCGGAGTAACCAACCCTGTTGGAGCGGGCATGGGGAATGGCTTCGGCGTTCTCAGACCGGACATTCTCGCCGCCCAAAGCGCGCTCCCCCTCGTCTGTTCGGTTGCTCAAATGACCGGAGAGTGTGCCGATAATAAGGCAGGAGAGTATCAATCTCTTCCAAAAGCCATCGAGCTCTTCGACAAGCTCCTCCTCACAAGCGCGAATCTCGACCTCGATCTCTCAAACGGATGGTACATCTACATCATGTCCGCGCTCTACCTCGCGGTTCCAGCGGTAACCGGACAACTCGTCCTCGGCGCCAAGGCCGGAAGCGCCTCGATGATGAAGGAAGCGTGGTCGGGTGTGGCGAATGATGGTTCTAATGCGGCGAAGACGGGAGCGCAGCATGGGGCGGTTGCGGCTTTAACCACGAATCAGAGGTCATTAGGGCAGGCTGCTCGGGCGAAGGCGCTTGGGAAAGCTGATGGAAGCGGAAGGAGTTTAGCCGCGCAAAGCATGGATTTGGGAAATCAGGCTTCAGAGCTCGGCGTTGAGAGTGCTCGTTTGGCTGGAAAGAAGGACTTCCTGCAAAGCAAGGCGGGGATGGCTAGGAATAACTTGGATAGCTTTGGAAGAGGCGGGCAGCTCTTCGGCGCAGCGTATGGTGGACTGGATTCAACACTAGGCGAAAAGTACTTTCCTAAAACCCAGGGCGGTGGAGACGAAGCCGGTGGTCCCAATGGTGAAATTACACAGGGTGGCCGCATCAGAAATGGTCTCTCCGCCGCAGGTGGAGTCGGCCTCAATGCAGGAATGGTTCAACTTGGACGACGTATGGACGGAATGGCGCTGGATTCAGCGGCGCGTGGGCAAGATTTAAGCTGGAAGCGATCGGCTAATGATTTACAACAAGGCGCTCTGAAGGATCAGTCTGGTAAGATGTCGAGCTTGGCCGAATTTGAAGCGGACAGCGCAGCCTGGGAAGCAAAAAACGAATTCGCCGCGCATGCCTCAGCTATTGGTGGTATTGCGGGTATGAACGCTGGAAATCTAGCACCAGGGGAGAAGCCTCTCGATACAAATCAGCTTGCGGTATCAGGAAATCTTGATGGGTTCAGTTCGGTCACAGGAGCCGATGGCCGCCGCACGGCTGTAAACAATGGCAACAACGCCTCCAGTGCCGCATGGTATAGCAAGGAGACGCTGCCGACATCGATCTCTACGATGCGAGATAATGGCATTAAGCAGCACGGTGGAGCGGCTATCCGCAGTAGTTGGGCTGAGGGTGGTGGTTCTTACAGCGCGCTTGGTGCTGCTGGGAAAGCCGCTAGCGCAACTAAGACCACTGAAAACTGGGTGAATGCGAACGATACAAAAAAGCTCAGCGACGGTGCAGCGGCTGTGAGTCAGTATGCCAAGGATGTAGCAACGGGAATTCCGGATATTGGGGTGGCTAAGAAGGCGGTGGAAGAGTGGGCGGGCAGAGCGGACTTCAAAAAAGATTAAGCCCGGAAACGCACACGAGGCCTTACCGGGTTAGGTTGGTCCGGCGCGAAATACTCAGCATATCAGAGGTTGAGGAGGTCGTAGGGACCGTGTTCGGCCGTGCCCAAGGTCTGGGGTGTGGGTTCCGGGTATTTTAAGTCACGCCGAGGTTGGTTACGTCAATAACGGGGATGTTCGGTCGGAGAGTATAGCAGAGCTGTGGACGGTGGAGGACTTAGGTATGATTGATGATCGAGGGCAAAACAATCCGATTGGTGCGGATAAGCTGGAAAGTCTAAAGGGCGCAGCCCCTGTAACCCCTGAGCAATCATTTCTTGCGGAGGCAAATGCTCTCTTGCTCCGGTCCGTCGAGCAAATCGCCAAGCAGGTTCAGAGCACGATGCGAGCAGATGATTACAAGGTGATCAAACAGATTGCAGATCACACCTCCCTGACGCGAAATCCGTTCGAAAAGATGGATCTTGTTCGCGATGCCGCCGCGGGTTTCTCCTCTAAGGCCGTTGAGGCCGCGGGGTCTATCTACCCGGATTTTGGTAAGGCTCTCTCAACCCATGGTGTCAGCTTAGATCCGGCGAAAGTCAAGGCCCTGTTCGATGGTGAACTCCAAGAAAGAGCGGAGGTAGCGGTCCGGAAGGTGATGGTGCGGGCATACGAAGAGTGTAAAACTCTTTGTGAGCAGCGCGAGCGAGAGGCTCAAGCCCGCGCGGATCAAGAGGCCGCACGTCGTGCTGAACTTCAACGGTTGGCAGCGGAACAAGCGCGAGAAGCGGCTCGGTTAGCAGCGGAGCAAGCGCGAGAGGCTGAAGCCCGTGCGGCGCGAGAAGCGACTCGTTTCGCCGCGCAGCGAGCTGAGGACGCCCGTCTGGCGATTGAGCGGGAGCGAGCAGCTCGTGAGCAAGCTCGAGATGCTCGCGAACAGGCAAAAGATGCGAACGCAAACCAAAAGACCGGTGAACAGCTGGGTGCTGAGGAATGTCGAAAGGACCTTCAGGATATCCTTACCAAGGGTAAAAAATTGGGGCCCCAGGAACTGATTCACTGGATTAAAAAAGGATTAACCGTCGCAAAAGATCAGGTGCAGCTTGGGCAAAAGCTTAGAGATACTGGATTGATTGATTTCGATACAAAGCCTGATGGTAGCCCTGATTTTGACACCACACGCATCGGTCAGACAAAACCTAGTTTCTTTAGAGCAATTCGAACAGCCAGCCTCGTGTCCTGGGGCGCTACGGTCGCGGCGTCGGCTCTCACGATAGGGGCCGGCGTTGCGACAGGGGGCTTCGGGCTGCTGCTCGGATGTGCCGCATCATTTTTGGTTAACGCCGGCAATATGGGTGTGCAGTCTCTCCTCAAAAAGAGATTCAACGATAGATTGGAAAATACATGGAAAGAGCTCAAGAGTGAGCTGGGTACAGTTGACGCCAGTCGGGCGCCGGCATTAACCGGGGCGATGTATTTGCTCGTGGATAAGTACAGCCCGATTATACTCGCGAAGGGTCGGACGAAATTTTGGTTACCAGGCAAGCCCTCGTCAACTACGGCAGTTCTCGATCACCTGAAGGAGGCATGCTTGGCGGGTTTGAACAACCTCGCCCAGAATACACAGGGATGGTACAAAGGTATGGATGTGAAAGAGAAGCTCAACCTCGCGGAGCCTGGTCTGAAGAACCTTCAGCAGCGATGGAGGTGGCACTTCAAGCAATCCGACTGGTACAGCGCGATGCTGACAACTGGAACTGGACTCGCGTCAGTCAGTGTTTTTTGCTCGTTAGCTGGTTTCTAATCGTCTAGACGGCGTGTGTACCGCCTGCTCAGGATAAACGTAGAGGTACCTAGGGTAGTGATGAGATGAGCGCAAGGACCTCGATTGACCCTTCGAAAATTAGGCCGGCGGGGCCGACGCCTTCCTACGCCGAGAGAATTACATCGATCGCTGACCAAGTTATGGATAGGATCGCCCTACATGAGGTGGGTGAATTAACCAAAGCAAGCTTCGCGGAGCTCAAAAAAGTAGTGAAACTAGATGTTGATTTGCCTGGCGACCAACGCAAAGCATTCATTGAGAACTACGCCGCTGGTCAGGCGACCACGCTTGCATCAAGCGCAGTGGCTGAGTTCGCCAAGGATGCCCATATGGATCTACTCGCGGCGCCTAAATTTGGATGTGATGCAAAGCAAACTCAGGCTCAAGCGGAGGCCAAGATAAAGGCAGACCTCGCCGGGGTGATACAAGACGCTATTCAGGCCTCGTTTGATAAGATGATGTCAGGCCAAGAGAGCTTCAAGAGGCAGATCGATGGCCACGCAAAGGCCGCGGTTAAGCAACTATGTGACGATGTGGAAACTCGGCTTAAAGCAGATGATTACAAGGAAATAAAAAAGATTGTCGGCTTCTCAAAAAATATCGGAGCTGAGCAGCGACGGGCAAATATTGCGCGTTTTATTGATACTGAGATAACTACTCAAGTTCCGACGGCGTTAGCCGCCATCAACGCAAAGGTTGATATTACCAAGGAGGCTTCGGCAGTCGGATTGGATGTGAGTAAATACACAGCGGAAGTTAATACAGCACTACGAAACCATTTTAAGGGGGAGATGCATCGAGAGGGGCCCCTAAAAAAGAGTTTTGATCGCGCATACACTTCAGTTAGACAGCAAGGTCAAAGCAAAGAGGAAGCGCAGGAGGGGTTCTGGGCGAAGGTAAAGTGGGGGGTTATGGTCACAGGGCCCGTTCTTGTCACTACCTCTATTGCAGTCCTCGGTACCTACGGTGCCCCCTTTTGGATTCCAGTAGGCGGTGCCCTTACCTTAGGTGCCGCCGCTGTTGCGAGATGGCGTCAGAATGCAGCCGCTGATCGTAAGGACTCCTGGCCAGTGTAATGTTTGTAAATAAAGGGGACGCTTCCCTTTATGTAAGGCGAGGCCCTACCTCTCTGGTACATCGTAGAATTTGAGCTCGCTTATGTAGCTGAAATCCCCCTAGCTCTTTCTCTCAGAGACCGCGCGCAAAAGGTAGAACCCTACATGCTATGATCAGCCTACATCCCCGTAACACTGAGCTTTTCCAAGGCCGCACCGGCGCTGCGGTAGACCTATGTCCTTGTAATAATTGACGTATCTCGGTGTCTAAAATAAAGGGGACGCTTCCCTTTATGTAAGGCGAGGCCCTACCTCTCTGGTACATCGTAGAA
>JAIXPR010000114.1 GCA_027486155.1 Pseudomonadota bacterium
AAGGTCACAACACCAGCTCGCTTGCCGATCACTCGAGCGACATTTGTGGCGCCTACGTTACCGCTTCCCTGCTTTGTAATATCTACTCCGTGCACCTTCGAGATCAGGTGCCCGGTAGGAAAAGCGCCAAGAAGATAAAAGGGAATAAGTGAGATAAGGATAACTACGTAGGTCATGCGCGAAGTTCCGCTATCGCTTTTCGACGATCTGACGATCCGAAGATTGAGGACCCCGCCACCAACGCGGTCGCTCCTGCTTTCACACACTGAGCCCCGGTTTCAGCGTTGATGCCGCCATCTACCTCGATGGTGACATCGTGTAATTTCATCGATTCAAGCTTGTTTTTGAGCTCTCGGATCTTCCCTAAAGAGCTCGTGATGAAGGGCTGTCCGCCCCACCCAGGATTCACGCTCATAATGAGCACGAGATCGCACACCTCAAGCACGTCAACGATACTCTCAAGTGGGGTGCCTGGATTAATAGCGACTCCATTCTTCATACCTAGAGACCGGATCTCGGAGAGGGAGCGATAGAGATGGGGACATGTCTCTTGATGGATGATTAAGCGATCGGCTCCCGCTTGCTGAAAGGAGTGGAAATGACGCTCTGGTTCAACAACCATGAGGTGCACATCGAGAAAGGTCTTTGTTCTCGCTTTCAGCGCATGCACCACGTTCGCGCCGAACGTAATGGGAGGCACGAAGGCCCCATCCATCACATCCACATGCAACCAGTCAGCGCCGGCGGCGACAACATCATCCACCTCTTGGCCGAGCCTTGAGATATCGGCGGCGAGGATAGAGGGGGCAACTACAACTGAAGGGCGGGAGTGGGTCATATGCAGATCTAATCCGAAAAGGGCTCAACATCATCCTCGACAACACCGGAGAGCTTCGAGCCAGGCCTCAATCTAACCCGTCCCCGGATCAGGGATCTAGCCTGATTATGCGTCCCTCAAACGATGGCCTACTTCCTGCTAATCACTGCGTACAAGCCACGAATGGCTATCTCAGCGGATGAGAATTTGTTGGACATTTTTAGGAAGAGGCGTCCATGGAAATACGTAAACTATCCTCACAAGTACCGTCACAGCAAGGGGTTACAACCTCATCAACCACCCCTGCTCAAACCTCCGCGAACACCGGGTTTACCGGCTTTCTTAAGGGAGTTCTTACCCCTGACTCGGCAAATAAGGTCAACGAGGAGGATCTTTTTTCCGCGATAGTCCAAGAGCGCGTAAAGAACGCCAAAGGGGCCGAAGGACTTTCGAAATTCCAAGAGACGCTGACGAAAGCCAAAGACTCCATGCGGAAACCGAACGGTCACGTTCCGATCGAAGACGCCACCAAGGCTGCGCTTGTCCAAGCCCGCGAAGGTGGGCTCCTGACCAAGGAGGAGGCTGATAAAATTTACTCGGAAGCGTTTGCTGCCGCTCAGCTCGACGACAATAAAGAGGTACTCTACGACGGCCGCGGGGGAGCCAACGACCCTACGATAGCGGTCGCCGCGATGGAGCAAGCGCTCCTGCTCGCCGGTGGTATGATCGATAAGTTTACCAGCGGGTCGCTCACAGCCACCATCCGTTCTGTCGAGGAGGTGAGCAACAGCAAGATGGGAACACTTCCCGGCCAGCACAGCGAATCAGGCGGGAGCGGTGGATTCCTCTACAAGCCGGTCTCCGATAACACCGGTAAGCTCGTGGTGCTGATGCCATCGAAGCTCGCGGGGATGATCGCCGGCGTGAAGATCTACGATCCAGCAGGCAACCTCCTTGAAAGCGGTCGCTACACCGGCAACGGCAATGGTGGGCGAGACCACTTCCGCTTTAAGAGAACTGGGGCTGACTATCCGGATGGACTCTTCGTACAAGCCACCCTCACCACCGGAGACAAGGTATTGTATCGAATCGGTGAGACATCTCAGCGGACCGAGAATATTGACCCGGTGACCGACAAGGATAGCTCCGGAGCTGAGGACTCTGACACGTCAGGGCCCGGTGGAACGACGACCCGAGGGAGCAACTCCTCTCCGGATGACGCGCCGGACGCGCTCTAGACGTGATCGATCTCGCCTCTAAAACAACGTCCCAGGAGACGGCGTGCCATAGCCTCGCCTCATCGAGCGTTCACCACGGCCGACGCAAACGCCGTATCAGTCAATTAGGTCAAGTTATCGCCCCTACGAACCGACCAAACAAGAGGATAGTAATGGAGGATAACGCGTCATGGGCGTAATCGTTGGAATCATCGGAGTACTTTTGAGCGTGCTCATCGGATTCATGGGACCGGGTGGTCCCGTGTTGATCCTGTTGCAGCCGTTTGAGTTCCTCACCATCGGTGGCGGTATCGGCTTTACCTTGCTGATCTCGAATCCACCGTCCGTCATCAAGGCGATAGGTCCAGGGCTCAAGGGCGCAGTGAAAGGAAGTGGAATCGACGGAGCGACCTACCGGGATCTCCTCGGACTTATGGGAACGGTCTTTGACACGATGCGCCGTGAGGGTGTGCTCGGCATCGAGGGAGATATCTCAAATCCTCACCAAAGCGCTCGCTTTAATCGCTATCCTAAAGTTGCCCATAATCACCACCTCATGGAGACGTTCTGCAGCGCCCTTCGACTCTTCGTTGACGGTGTGGTGAACGCCTTCGACCTTGAGCGCCTCCTCGACAGTGAGATTGAGACCCATCACAACGAGGCGCTCCTCGCGCCAACAGCGGTGAAAGCGATGGCCGACGCCTTCCCGGCGATGGGAATCGTGGCCGCCGTACTTGGAATTATCATTACGATGCAATTCCTTGATGGACCACCGACCGAGATCGGTCACCACGTAGCGTGCGCGCTCGTAGGAACGATGCTCGGAATCTTCTTGTCCTACGGATTCGTAGGACCTATCGGAACGAAGATGGAGCACGTGGCCCGAGAGCAAACGGATATCTTAAAGACCGTGCAAGCTGGACTCGTTTCCTTCGCGGGAGGCTCCCCTCCTGGCGTGGCGCTTGAGTTCGCGCGCAAAACGATTCCAAGTGTGTATCGACCAACCGCAGAGCAGTTAGAAGAGATTATAAAGGAGGCCAAGAAGAAGTAGTTAGTCGCTCTGGCCCGAGTTATGGCAAACGATAAGCCTGTCATCGTCATTAAAAAGAAGAAGGGTGGCCACGGGGGCCATCACGGCGGAGCGTGGAAGATCGCGTACGCGGACTTCGTGACGGCGATGAT
>JAIXPR010000257.1 GCA_027486155.1 Pseudomonadota bacterium
CTGAGCCGATCGCGGATTTCCTGGACGCGATCGTGATCGGAGAGGCTGAGGAGCTTCTTCCAGAGTTCGTCGACGTGTATCACAAGGCGCAAAGTGAGGGATGGTCGCGTGAGCAAGTGCTCAAAGGGCTCGCTCAGATCGAGGGAGTGTACGTCCCACGTTTCTACGAGCCGCTCTATCATGCCGATGGAACTATGGAGCGGTATGAAGCTCCTGATGATGTGCCAGCCCGTCCGAGACGTCGCTTCGTTAAGGACCTCTCAAAGTTCAAGACCCACAGTCGGATTCTAACGCCAGAAACCGAATTCAAGGATATGTTCCTCACCGAGACCGGCCGTGGGTGTGAGATGGGGTGTCGTTTTTGCGTCGCGGGATATATTTATCGCCCGATTCGAAAGCGAAGCGAGGAGACCCTTCAAGACACCGTGCAGGTTGGTCTTGAGACGAGTGAGGCGATCGGGTTTGTGGGGGCTTCAGTTTCCTCCCACAAAGCTATCTCCAAGTTGGCGCAAACGGTCGCCGAGAAGGGGGCTCGGGCCTCACTGAGTTCGATCATGTCCCAAAAGGTGACCCGAGTGCTTGCGGCGAGTATCTCAGAGAGCGAGTACAAGACCGTGTCCCTTGCTCCAGAAGCCGGGAGCGATCGCCTCCGGCGGGCCGCTGGAAAACGGGTGGTTAACGAACAGGTGATTAACGCCGCGCGGGAGCTCGCCGAGGCCGGTATTCGTGGATTTAAACTCTACTTCATCGTTGGCCTTCCAACTGAGACCGACGAGGATGTTGACGCGATCGCTGCACTCGCGACCGCGGTGCGTGACGCGGTGACGGAGATATCCCGCCCCACCGGAAAGATGGCGTGGGTATCGCTCTCGGTAAATCCCTTCATTCCCAAGGCGTCGACCCCGTTTCAGTGGGAGCCTATGCTCGATCCGAAGGTGCTTGAGAAGAAGATCGAGCGCCTTCGCAAGCAGGTGCTCAAAGTTCACAATCTTGAGTTCCGTTTCGAGCCACCGAAAGAGAGCTATTTTCAAGGACTCCTCTCGCGAGGGGACCGCCGAGTTGGTAAGCTTCTGCTTGAGGCGGAGCGAAGGGGCGAGACGTGGAAGTGGCTCATGAAGCGGACTGAGAAAGAGATCGTCCCAGGTGTGCCGCCCGTTGATTTTTATGTCTCTCGACGGATCGGCTTCTCTGAGCTCCTTCCGTGGGAGGTCGTTGATTCGTTGATTCCGAAGTCCTTGCTTGAGCGTGAAGCGATGCGAGCGCACAACGGCGAGGATTGGGTTCAGCCCCCGGTGCCGGGGTACGAGCGTTCGGAAGAGGACGAGGTTTCTCAAGAGATAGGAGTATAGGTATGTCGACTATTGGTCAGATCGTTCCGGTGATTTCCGGCAAGGGTGGAGTTGGTAAGTCAACCGTCGCGGTTAATCTCGCGATCGCGCTCGCGAAGACGGGAGCGAAGGTGGGATTGATTGACAGCGATTTCTACGGCCCCAGCATTCCAACCTTACTCGGTGGTGGACAGGTTCTTCCTGATCACGAGGAGAAGCTTATTCCCCCGGCGAAATACGGCATCAAGTACATCTCCCTTGGTTTCTTCCTGCAGCATCCGGACGACGCAGTGATTTGGCGAGGGCCTATGTTCAACAAGGCGCTGCATCAGATGTTTGAAGATGTGAGTTGGGGAGTTGTTGATTACATGATCATCGACATGCCTCCAGGGACAGGTGACGCGCAGCTCTCCCTCTCGCAGATGGTGAAGCTGGCAGGTGCTGTTGTTGTGACCACCCCACAGGAGGTCGCGCTCGCGGATGTGCGCAAGTCGATTAACATGCTGAAGAAGGTGAATGTCGATGTTCTCGGTATCGTGGAGAACATGTCCGGCCTTCCGATGCCGGATGGCTCCGTCATGCCGATCTTCGGCAGTGGTGGTGGCGAGCGCACCGCCAAAGAGTTTGGAGTGCCACTTCTTGCTCAACTTCCTATCGATCCAGCCATCCGAGAGGGTGGGGATGCTGGCACACCGGTTGCGGCTGGTGAGGGTAAGGTGGCTGAGATCTTCCTCGATATCGCTCGAAAGGTTATCGCCACCCTCGATGATAAGCGGCGGGGCGACCAAGGTCTTAAGGTGGTGAATTAAGGTCGTTTTGTGCGGGTGGGTGCGAGTCTTCCTGGCGGAGAGGTCCCGGTAGGGCCCGACTCCTGGCGGGCCGTATGACACCTGGAGGTATCAAGACCTCATCGACAGGCGAATGATACGGCCCGCGAGGACGCGGGCCCTACCAATGTATTAGGCACACATCCCTAGCCCGACGCTTCCTCAAGTGCTAGGCTTAGCCCCAGTTTTCGTTCAAGGATAGAGACCATGTATACCGCAGTCCTCACCCTCCATATCCTCTTGGCTGTTGTGCTCGTTATTCTCGTGCTCCTGCAGCAGGGGAAGGGCGCTGATGCTGGCGCCGTGATGGGGGCCGGTGGCGCTAATACGGTATTCGGCGTCGGTGGTGCATCCTCACTCCTCGTTCGGATGACAACCTTCATCGCGATTGCGTTTATGTTGACCTCGGTAGGTCTCGTGAAGCTCGCGCTCATCGATGGTGGGCAAGGGGCGGCGAAGGTCGATGCTGTTGCTGGTTCTGTGATGGGGGCGATTCCTCAAGGACAACAGCAACCTGTAGCTCCCCCGGCTGAGCAAAAAACTGAGCAAAAAAGTGACGTTCAGGCTCCCCCGGTAGTTGACGGCGCAAACGTTCCGAAGTAAATTTCCGGTCCGCGTTAAGACAACGCAGACAATCATACGCCCAGGTGGTGGAATGGTAGACACGCCAGTTTAAGGGGCTGGTGGCAGAAATGTCGTAGAGGTTCAAGTCCTCTCCTGGGCACCATTCACGCTGAGAGTCCTAGCTCTTAGATTATCTTTTTCCTCTTTTTCCTCCTCCTCCCTATTGTCATCCTGCATTTGCGCCGGTTTCCTCATTGTCACCTACGTATCTCGAACAGCGTACGAGTTAGCGGATAGTAACGAATGGGTTGAGTTTGATCTTGGCAAGTTGAGGCTCTTCAGAGGCTTCGAGCCTCTCGCGAGTGATTCTCCTCAATGGTCGTCTTAGGAACGCTGCCGACGCATCTAAATGATGACGTGGAAGCCGGTCCAGGATGAAGATAAGGATTAAGATTAGCATTAGGAGCAAGACCAGCAGACCGGGACTCTCCAGCTCCTCGCGGACTATCGACTCCGCGACACTAAAGAGCCCGTGGCGATATACGCCTGTAGGCATCACCTAGGGGCAGTCACTCCGCTGCTCACAAGGGATCCGAGCAGCTCGTCTAGTTCCCTAAGGCACGCCACGATACTATCATCGGTCCGCTCGTCTGCCGACGCAAGTTCCTCGATCAGTTGATTGAGGACGTAGAAGTTCCGCTCTGGGTCTTCGGGCTGCAGCCGTTCAAGACGCTGAACATTCTCAAAGATGCTCTGCATCAACGCAGACAATGGGGCGACAGGGTCTACGTTGAGCAGTCGGCGAACATCCATGATAGTTGGCGACGCTTCGTTTCGATCAAGAAGATGTATGACATTTACAATCCTGTGCGGAATCGGCACCGACGGCAGACGCTCTGAGTGAGTTGTGGTCAAGGTGACGATAGTCACCGGATGGTGCTCATCGACAGCTTCTACCTTAGAGCGGTTTGCCTGTAGATGCGAAGCCTCAGCATACGCTGCAACAGTATCGCGCATGTTTTGGTACGAGCGTCCCCATTTAAAATCAAGGATAGTGCGCGCCACGATTCCGTCAGGATAAAGGCTTGTCTGGGCACCCTCTAACCGCGTGCCGACGCGATCGACTATGAGATCCCGCCGAGTCATCGCGAGGAAGAGGCAACCGAGCCGCTCAAAGAGCGCCCCCCGAACGAACGCCAGGTGCCGTTCGGATTGGAGAGTACGCACCGCGTCAGCGATCTCAGGGCACCCAATCTGAATCAGCGCTGCGGGAACGCTCTGCAGATCTGCTTCAGGTACACCGAGCGCACGGAGAGCGCTGCGGCCGTTCACTATCGAACCCATGCGCGCCACCTCGGTAAACCAGGTGAGTTGCCCTCCCAGTCGATCCTCACTTGATTGATACGACACTACCTCCTTCCGATAGAGAGCAAACATTGTAGCGACATCTCCAGCCCGATGAGCATCCGCAAACCTGGGAATCTTGTAGAGCGCCCCGATCACACCACTCCGAATGCTCTCAATGCTCCGCCAGTGCCGCTTCTCTAACTCTTGCGGGTGAAGTGCGTCAGGATTGGAAGAATCCACTAAGGCCGGATACAACGATTGCAGCAGGGACACGTAGCCGCAGCTTGTTTGCATTCCCCGCCCGGCATACAGGACGGATTGAACACGGTGAGAAACGAAGAACCCGAATTGACCAGCCACATCCCGGTTCGCGTCAAAGAAATTCAGGACGTGGCTCCTGTAGAGCCGCGCAAGTGCCGCAATATCGTCTCTACCTACCGCCTCCTGCCAGCCCGGAATCAGGCGCAACGTCTTCTCAAGATGCAGCAGTCGATTTTCATCTGTCCAGTACCGACCGGTTATCTCATACGACCTAACTGCATCTGGATTTGAATCGTCTATTAAGCCAGAACACGCGCTGTTTATAAGGTCAGCTGAAATGCCAGACGATACATGGCCGTGATAGCGCGCCTGAACAATACCTCCCCATAACCTCCCGATAGTGCGATAGAATCCGCTCTGCCCTCCATCACCTCCGTTCGAATCTCGATACTGCAGCACGTGAGTTCGATAGAGCGAAGCCAGGGTCTGTATGTCGCCGCGGGCCTGCGCCTCTTGAAAGCCCGGAATCGTATACAGCGCCTGACGCAGGCGTTTCACCACGTAGTCCCGGTCGTTCCATACACGTTGGCTAATCTCGTTCACCCGCAGTGCGTCCGGATTTTCATCATCAACTAACCCGGGAATCGATAGCTCAAGTAGCTCCTGAAATAGGTGCCCCTTATCAAGTCCCAGCCGCTGCTTGTGATTAGCGATTGATAGCAGGTTGTGAAGCTGATAAAAGCCGCGCTGCGCTGTCAGCGTGCCATCGGCAGCCGCAAAACCTACGACGTGCCGCCGGTAGAGGTCGGTCATTGCGGCGATGTCGTACTCTTCATGCGCGGCCTTAAATCCTGGCACCGTGTAGAGCGCGCGCAGCAAGCTTCGCACAACGACGTCTGGATCGCTCCAGTAACCAAGCGTTACCTCTGGCGGATAGAGTGCCTCATCATTTTCGTCGTCAACCAATCCTGGGATAGCGTCGTTAAGAAGCTCGTCTAAGGTCGGGATTACGCGCTCACCCGTCGCCTCGTCTACGTAGCCGACATACGGCATCTGCGCTTTATCTTTTAAGAAAGCCCGCTGTCCTCCGTAGCTGTCCGTCCCGCTGCTGTACGAAATCACGTGGTTGCGATACAGCTGCGCCATAGTAGCGATATCGTTTTCAAGCCGGGCTTGGCTGAAACTTGGTATACCATCAAGTGCTTGTATCATGTGTGCACGCACTGTTTCACGGCTCCAGTAACCACGCTCTAGCTCTGTTGGACGCAGCGCGTCTGGATTGGTGCGGTCAGTCAACGCAGGTACCAGTAGCGTTAACACCTGCGCACACGACGCGAGCTTCGTGATACCAAGTTCAGGATGCGGCCGCGCAAGCAACGCACCGAGGCCGCATACCTCTCGGAAAAAGGCTTTTTGCCCGGTTAGCTCGGCTCGAGTCGAGACGTACTTTATGACGTGCGTCCGATAGAGCGTAGCCATCGTAGCCACGTCACATTTCTCGTAAGCATCTTGAAACCCGACGATCGTAAAGAGCCCCGATAAACCCGCTTCCCTAGCCGTCTCGATATCATTGTATAAATAGTGCTCTATCTCACAACGCCTCAGGGAATCCGGATTCTTCGAATCAACAAGTTCAGGCACTGCAAGCCTTAGGGCCTCAGCAGGACTACCAGCTTTCGTCCATCCGTAATCCGCACGGGCCTTGCCGAGTAACGCCCGAAGCCCACCGACCTCCACAAAGTAGGCCTGCTGACCATTTCGGCCTGTCGGACCTTGATAGCCGATCACATGCGCACGGTAGAGATCCGCCATCGTAGCGACATCGCCCCTTTCATGCGCTGCTTTGAATCCCTCGACCTCGTAGAGGGCTTCAAGCACACCTTGTACTGCGTTATCCCGCTTGCTCCAGTAATACTGTGTGAGCTCCCTCTCTGAGAGGCTACCTGTAACCTGCGGATTGAACAGCTCTGGAAGAACGAGGTTCATAAGTTCATACGGGGAGTTTTTGCGTGTAAAGCCGAGATCAGCGCGTGCGTTGCCAAGTAGACCAATAAGGCCGTTGTCCCAAAAGAACGCTCGCTGGCCGCCGATTGCACCGCTCGCCGGTTTGTAGCCACTCACGTGCGCGCGATATAGGGCACACATGGTTTCCGCATCCTTAGTATCATGTGCTACTTGAAAGCCCGGAATCGTATAGAGGGCACGCAACGTCTCTGAGCGCATCGACTCTTTAGTCCAGAACCGTGCGGCTACTTCGTTGCGCCTGATATGCTCTTGATCAGAGGTGTCACATAGTTCGGGGATCACCGCCCGCAGGACCCCATGTATGGAGCAATCCGGAAGGCCCAGAGTCTTCGCGCCCCGTCCAAAGGCCTCGAGGGCACCGTTACGCTCGAAGAACATCTTCTGTCCACCCCAGGTTTTCCCCTCGAGTCGGAAGTTAATAACGTGCGAGCGGTAGAGGCGACACATCGTACCGATATCCCCTGCTACATGCGCCTCTCTAAAACCCGGCACTACATAGAGCGCAGTGAGTACTGCATTACGGACATTTACCGGACTGCGCCAGAATCCCTCACTTCGAGCAAACCACGGAAGCTCAAGTTCGTCTCCAAGCATTTCAGGCAACAAGAGCTTTACCAGAGGAAGCAAGCCTCGCTCACCTAAGCCGATTGCCGGATGGGGATCGCACAGAAATCCGCCAAGGCCCGCTTTCTCGATAAAGAACGCAACTTGCCCGGCACGTCCAGTGGTCCCAGATTCAAATGAACACACATGCTCTTTCCACAGTTGGACCATCGCCTCGCGGTTGCCATCAGCACGCGCCTTTGCAAAGCCGGGTACAGTATCCAAGGCACCAAAAAAGTGCCGTCGGACGTTTCCGACATCGTTCCAATAACCGCGCTCAACTTCATTTGGCTGAAGCGCATTCGGATTTGTCGCGTCAACTAATCCCGGCAACACTACCGAGAGAAGCGCAGCCGCAGAGTTGCTCTTCGTCGCACCGATCTGGTCTGTGTTTATAAGAACAGAACGCAAGCCATGATCATTAAAGAATGCCTTCTGGCCGCTTGTTTTGCCGTCCCGTGAGCGATACCCCACCACATGCTTGCGATACAATGCAGCCATGGCTGCTATGTCTCTGCTTTCGTGTGCAGCTAGAAATGTGGGGAGCTCTCTGGATAACACGTCAAGGGTCAGATTGATCGCAGTCTGACGCGAGGTGAATACTCCGCGCGGAGTCATCCCTCGCTCGGTCACCATCTTCCATTCGGGTGCCGTAATGGTTAGCAGTTCGCTTCTGTTAGGTAGGTTTGCAACGAGGGTGTAATACTCTGTCGGAGTAACGTTCAGTGCAGCAAGCGCATCCAGGTAGCCAAGCCCGCGATAGGCGCCGGTGATATCTTCAGGCCTGATCGCGCCCGCTAGCCGCGAGCGATACGGCCTACGCTCTCGCGCCGGTTGGCAAAACTCTCGGGCGGCTCCCAGGACGTCAGCTGCCGTCCGCGGCATCGCGAGGGAAGTGGTAGGCTGGGTTGGCAGTGATTTTAGCACGAGCGCTCTTGAGGCATAGGCAGACCCCAGTATAGGGGGCGCTACGCGGTACTCAACGCGCCGCCCAAACTACCCGCTCTTCGGACGATTCCGCGGTTCCTCGCAGCGAAGACTCCTCGTAAGCCTGTCTCAATCGGTAGTTATCTGTTGCGCAACCAGCCCTGTTTGATTTGGTCGGCCTGGCCTCTTATCTTACGTGCGGGCA
>JAIXPR010000337.1 GCA_027486155.1 Pseudomonadota bacterium
CTGAGTAAGTTCACATTGTTGTTCCGTTGCGCCGCTGAGACGAGGATGCTCTGCGTTGGAAGGGTGATACCTCCTCCGGGTCCGGGCAGCTTAAGCGAGCCAGCGCTCGCCGCGGCGAGCGTGAGGCCTTGAAGTTTCGCTGGATCGCTGAAGAGGGTGTTGAGGCTGTTGGTGTTAGCGAAGTCGCTCTTGATAAGACCTCCACCATCAGCTCCACCGGTTGATCCTAAGAACGATGTACTCGTGCGGATACTGTGGTCGATTGAAACCTCAAGCAGGGTCGCCTCAACGAGCGCTTGACGTCGCTTGACGTCGATCTGCGCGAGGAGTCCACGAATGCGTTCGTAATCGAGCTTGCTCGCCGCGATAATAAGGGAGTTGGTCGCTGGATCCGCGGTGATATTGATGTTCTCACCGAGCTGGGTCGACATAGGGCCCTGTTGGGCCGATCCACCTGTGCCGCCGGCACCTCCCGCTCCCATGCCGTTTCCGGATGAGCCGAAGGCGCCCCCTTGATTCTGCGAGGAGGAGCGCTGTTGGGAACCTGAGAGCCCGCCTGAGCGGGAAGATGAGCCGCTGAGCCTTCCTGGTTGCGTGCCGGTCGTTCCGGCGCCACCGCCCCCACCTGCGAGCCCTGAAAGTACTTGGGCAAGCTCCTCGGCGTTGGCGTGTTGACACCGATAGACGTAGAACTTGTTGCCGGAGAGATCGAGCTTGCTATCAAGTTGCGCGATGAGCGCTCGAACTCGAGCCGTGGTATCTCCATCAGCGACGACGATGATCGAGTTTGTTCGCTGGTCGGCTATGATCTTGGGTTCAAGACCACGGGCCGCGACCGTTTTGCCGCCGGTATTGCTCGGTGGCGCGGCGCCACCCACAGGAGGAGCTGCCGCGGCAGCGGGGTCTCCGATGCTCGCGCGAGCAAGGTCTGAGGCTCCGTCCCTCCTATTGTTTTCGCCAAGGATATCCTGAAGCTTCTGCGCGATATCCTGCGCGTCAGCGAACTGAATCGGGATGATCGTCATCTCTCGGTTCGAGAAAGGTACATCGAGTTCGTCTACGAGTTTGACGAGACGTTCGATGTTATCCTCTGAGTCGATGATGATCAGGGAGTTCGTTCCCGTATACGCGTTGACAAGGCCGTCCCCGGAGATAAGCTGCGAGAGGATCTGTTGAATGTCCTGAGAGTTGACGTATTTCAAGTTCACGAGCCGCGTTACCACGGCGGCGGTTGGCTTGTCAGGCCGAGATTCGGTGAGGGTAGGGATGGTGCTCTGTCGGGCCTCCTTCGATGGAACGATCTTCCAAATGTTATCGCCAATAGGGACTGAGCTAAAGCCCTTCAGCGCGAGTACCGAATCGAGGATGCGCAGTGATTCCTCAGCGGAAACCTTTCCAGGAAGGTAGATCGAAACCTTGCCACGAACCTTCTCGTCGAGGATGTAATTACGCTTGAGCTTGCGCGAAAAGATTCGAATGATCGAGGCGATCTCGGCGTTCTTGACGTTGATCTCGGTGTTCGAGTCCTTGGCGATCTCCTCACCAGCGTCCTCTTGTCGTGGCTGCGCGATGACAGGGGCGATGATGCTCTGACTTAGTAGAGCTCCTGCCATCATAGCTTTCATGAGGTGAGATAAACGTTTCATGACTTACCTTATGGTGTATTTAAATTCACGGTCTTGTTTCTCGCGCTCGAGAACAAGGTTGATACTGCGCTCTTGTTTAAGTTGTTCGAATAGCTTCAATGCTTGGGTAATGTCGGCGAGGCTGTTGCCGTTTATCGACTTCAAGATGTCGCCGTTCTTTAAGCCGATCTTCTCGTAGAGGCTGCCGCTCTTGATGGCGAAGAGTCTCAGACCGATAGAGCGACCATCTTTGAAGTAGGGCACCGCGCGAGCCTGTGTAAGAAGGAGCGGAAGGTTCTCGAGTCCCTTATCGAGCTCCGCCTCGTCGACGACGAAGTCATCTCCGTTCGCGGAGATGCCCCCCTCTCCGGCCGGAGCGTCAGGGCCGCCGAAATCATCGAGTCTGAGGACCTCGAGTTTTCCGAGTCGCTCAAGCTCGACGCGGTCTTGGTAGATCTTCTTAAGGGTCGCCTGTTCGAACACCGAGTCGCCGAGGAGGAACATGTCCTGGGTTTGCTTCTTCTTGTCTTCGATGATGGCGTACGGCTCCTGTCCATCGGTGACGAAGGTACCGATAAGGGTCAGGCTGAGAGGACTTGGTGGAGGAGCGGCAGCCGCCGCGGGGGCCGCGGGGCCTCCGAGCGTACCGAATACCGTAGTATCCGCTATCAGCTTCCAGTCCCGTTCGATCTCTGGGGTTGGCTGCGCGCTCGGGGAAGAGGCGCTCAGGAGCGAGCCGAGACGGCCCTCGAGTTCGCTCTCGAACCCTTTGCGGGAAAGTGTGTCTCGAACAGCGACTGATAGGAACCAAACAACGGAGCCCGTGGCCACGAGCATCGAGAGGAGGCGAACCCCTTTTGTTATTAGTACGATGTTTTGGCGCCGCATCAAACGATGCAGAATCTGCGATAGATCGAGATCCTTTATCCCCTGAAGCGAGAGAGAACTTGCCACAAGCTACCTGCTAAAACCGAAACTTCAACGTCACAATACTTAAATTTCCAATGGGTTACTTTTATTTCGCCGCTCATACCGCAGCTCGCAAGGTCCATCTGCATGGAACTTCCGTCTTATTTTGCCCATCGACGATAAGATGAGATGACGACGTTCTAAGGTGAGGAAAAATCAAGATCTACAGTCAAAGTACCCCGCATCACGGGGAAGCGCCACGTGGAATCTAGTCCTCAGATGGGGCGTTGTTTGGGGGCTTTTGGGAGGGAGCCTCACTCTGAGAGGGTCGGGAGTTCATCCAAAGGCGTCTCTGGAGTTGTCTCCTGCTCGTGCGCGCGAACGAGGCGGCGAGACCAACGTTCGGCGAAGAGCTTCTCTCGAGCTTCGACAGCGGCAGTGTTACCCCGCTGCTTGTAGAAATCGATGATAAGTTGGTCGTAGGCAGCGAGTTGCTCCACAACCGGACCTCTTTCACGCTCAGCTGCGGACGCGTACGCGGAACCTGGGTACCTTTCGACAACGCCATCGAAGAGAGCGAGCGCGCGCTCGAGGGGTTGACGGTCTCTCCCCGTTCCTCCCCCGGCGGATTGAACGTGAGCTCGAGCCCCTTGCAGCTCTATGTAGGGGGAGTCTGGACTACCCGGATAACTCTTCAGGTATCCCTCATAGAATTTGGCGGCCTCGTTGTACTCGCCGTTAAAGTAGTAGCAGTCGCCGACCTTGAGCTCAGCGAATTGGCCGTAGGCGCCGAGCGGGAATCGATCCTTGATAGATTGGAACTTCTCCTGAGCCAGGGAGTACATCCCAGCTTCGTACAACTGCTTTGCCTCAGCTATCAGATCTCCCTCAGGTCCACCCGAGTCGTCGATGGCGTCCTTGGCCTTAATCTCCTTGGCCTCCGGGTCTGCGGGGGCAGGGGACGGATCCCCGGTTGAGGCACATGCGCTCATCATCAGGAGGACCAGGAGGAGGGGCGCGCGGTTCAGAAATTGAAAGAGGTGCCGCAATACCGGTAATGGCCGCATCCTCGCTTCGCTTTCTGAGTTATGGGTTGAATCTGCTCGCATGAGTTCTGTTCTTATCGACGTACCGTAGGGTAGGCTAGCAGCCTTGGGCCGGTTGCGCTATACCGCCTCCCGAAGCGCCCGAACCCCCCTGGCCGAGGCACAACACCAGAGGACTAACCCTATGAAGACATGCACTACGATAGCGGCGCTACGAGCCGAAATTCATGCGCACAGGCGAGCGGGGAGGCGGATCGGTTTCGTCCCCACCATGGGCGCGCTCCATGAGGGGCACCTCTCCTTGGCTCGAACGCTTACACGCGATTGTGATATCCGGGTGTGCTCTATCTTCGTGAATCCAACACAATTCAACGACCCTAAGGATTATCAGGCGTACGTCATCAACCTCGACAAGGACAAGGCGTTGCTGGAACGGGAGGGGGTAGATCTCCTCTTTGCTCCGGATGTAGGGGAGATCTACCCGGCAGGATTTCAGACCACCGTCACCGTTGCCGAGATCTCAAAGCCTTTTGAGGGAGCGCTCCGTCCCGGTCACTTCGCGGGCGTCGCCACGGTGGTTACCGTTCTCTTTAACGCGGTAACGCCGGATGCCGCTATCTTTGGTGAGAAGGACTTTCAACAACTCCGTCTCATCGAACAGATGGTTAGCGACCTCAAGATGGATATCCAGATCATCCGAGGAGCGTTAGTGCGTGATGCTGATGGCCTCGCGTTGAGTTCGCGCAATGCGCGTTTAAGTGATGAAGGCCGCCGGACAGCGCTCTCCATCAGTCGAGGACTCTTCGCGGCGCGCGCGGCGTTTGAAGGTGGCGAGCGCTCAGCCGATACGCTGCAAGGGATCGTTACCCAATCGGTGCTCGGTGTGCAGGGAACCGAGATAGATTACATCGCGCTCGTCGATGAACGCTCGCTTGAGCGCGTCTCCACCGTAACCGGAGCGTGTCGTATGCTCGTTGTGGTTAAGGTTGAGGGGGTGCGATTGCTGGATAATATTGCGCTGCACAGTATCGGTCTTTGACGACTCTCAGTGAGCTGGACTGGATGATCAAAGAAGAGATACTACACGAAGTCGTTTCCCGCGCCGAAGCGCTGCGTCGCGAAAGAGGCCGTGTGGTTATCGCTATTGACGGGAGAGGGGGCGCGGGGAAGTCCTCCCTGGCTCGAGCGCTGGTCGGCCGTCTATCGGGAAGCGTGCACATCGAACATGATTGGTTTCACCTACCGAGGGAACGTGTAGCAGAGGGGCGAGGTTTTGACCACGAGCGGCTCATTAGTGAAGTTATCTTGCCGTTTCGCGCAGGAGCGCGCGACCTTCAATTTCTTCGATATAATTGGGGTTACCTAGCTGGAATTCCGGACGGGTTTCATGAAACTCCGGTCGCCATCTCTGACGCCGAGATGTTGGTGATTGAGGGGTGCGAGACCCTTCACCGCGCGCTTGCGTCGCACGTTGATCTTCGCGTCTGGGTCGATACTCCTCCTGACCTCTCATTGGAGCGAGGCATGCGGCGAGACATCGAGGAGTACCATTTAGATCCGGAGCGGGTACGAGCCGCGTGGAAGGAGTGGAGCGAGAGGGAGTCTGAGAGCCTTGCGAGAGATGATCGTCGAGATCGGGCTGACGTCATTATCAAAGGTTGAGCAACTAGATGAGCCTGGGGTGCGGCGATATCCTCCTCCGCGAGCAGTGGCGCGCAACTTCTTGGGCAGGACTCTACGCTCCAGCGCCTAAGCCGCTTTTTATCCCGCACGGCTAAGCAACTCGCTCCGATGTTTTCCGATTTATGTGGAAGGAATCGACCACAAAGGACGCAAAGGACACAAAGGGTATGACACCGAACGAGGTAGCAAAGGCGATTATTGACGCAGCGTTCCGGGTTCATTCTGAATTAGGCGCGGGACTTCTTGAGGATGCCTATCAGGTGTGTCTTACGTACGAACTCCAGCGGCGAAACCTCCATGTGCTCCGGGAAGTAGGGATGCCGGTTGTGTATGAGGGAAATGCCCTCGAGCTTGGCTATCGCATCGACCTACTTGTCGAAGGTGCCGTCATCGTCGAGCTCAAATCAGTGGCGCAGATAGCCTCAATCCATAAAGCTCAGCTACTCACCTACCTCAAGCTCAGCAAGATATCTCTCGGGCTTTTACTCAATTTCAACACACCACATCTGAAGGACGGGATCGTGAGAATGATTAATTCCTAGACCTTTGCGTCCTTTGCGTACTTTGTGGTCAAAAAAAGCTTACGCCTCATAGTGGCTATGTATCGGTAAAGAGGCGGAGCTGCGGACTGTTCGGAATTGCTCAAGAGGCATTTTAAATCTATCAGAAAGGACGCAAAGCTGTATCCTTCATGCTGTGCCCTGCGACACGCCGCAGAACCTTTGCGTCCTTTGCAGTCAAAAAATCCTCCGACGTCAGTGACTACACATCGGCCAACGAGCGGATCTAAGCACTCTCTGGAATGGTTCAAGAGGCGTTTTAAATCGACCACAAAGGACACAAAGTACGCAAAGGGCCTCCTACCTTACGTATGAAAGGGTTACTCCGCACAAAAAAAGCGGGCCCCATGGATACCATGGAGCCCGACTGTGTCACTGGGGCATCGTCTTCTCACCTACGCGAGGTCGCGCGGCGAGTTATCCATGCGATTCTTTCTGCTCTCTCTCGCCTTGGCGAGGTCGATTAACGTTGGGATTCGCAC
>JAIXPR010000161.1 GCA_027486155.1 Pseudomonadota bacterium
GAGTTCGAAATCGCTCGCTGAGGAGCGACCGGGAATGAGCTTTCGCATCGCCTCCGTTGTTGGAGCGTCCCCATCGAGGTAGAGCGAGAGCTTCTCGACAAGAGCCGCAATAGCCTCCGGTTCCTCGGCTGCGAGGGAGAGCGCGAGTTCAACCACCTCGTCCGTAGCTCCTTCAACGCCGGCTTGCTTCAACTCACGCTCGGCCCATCTCCGCAGCTCAGCACCCTTGAGGGGCTCAAAGGTAAGCACGGGGCCAAGTTTTTCGACTGCTTTCTTGAAGTTCTGGCTTTGCGGAAATCCATCCCCAACGAGGAAGATGTGAACCCCCTCGACCTTCTTGTTCATGAAGGCGGTGAGCGGTTCAAGATCGACAACCTTCGCCGTGTCTATTCCTCGGATAACGACGTAACGAGTTGGTTCAAAGAGGGATGGCTCCGATATCTCGTTAAGGAGCGCTGAGATATTCTGTCGTCCCTGTTCGGTGAAGGAGTAGGTGAGGGGACGGAAGTTCTTGCCGGCAAAGTGCGTCAGAAGAAATCGAAGGGCGCGCTCTCGGCGTATACGATCGGGGGCTCCGATGAACACGCACAAAGGGCACGTTTTCATCGACGTGATCTCTTTCAGCAGTGCTGAGGCGCTTGAGGATTTCATCGTCGGATACGAGAGTAGTCTGTTTGAGCAAGCATAATCCCGTTAGAGCTTGGGCGCAAAGGTTTGATGGGGGATTGTGAGGGTTTCTCGGTGGTTCGAATCCGCTACCGCTGGGATGTGTACGCGGGAGGGCGACCGTCCCCGGTCGCCCTCCCGGGTGACGATGGATGGGAGGGCGACCGTCCTCGGTCGCCGCGTCGTTTCATACGGCGAAGGTTGTTGGCGATCCGAAAAATTCCGGCGACCGGGGACGGTCGCCCTCCCGGGTGCCAAAACGCATTTCCGAAGAACCGCCCCTACGCAACCGGCGAAGCCGCTCGAACCTCAGGCGATACTCCACCCTCGTACACCTTGAAGTTGTTCACGAAGAGCTGCGCGAGCTTCTTCGCTGCCGCGTCGTATGCCGCTTTGTCCTTCCAGGTATTTCGAGGCACGAGAACCTCAGAGGGCACCTCTGGGCACGCGGTTATCACTTCGAATCCGAAGGTTTCATCCTTCTGCGTTGGAGCCTTGGCAAGCTCTCCGCTATGAATCGCGTCGATGATGTGTCGAGTAAGGCTCAGCTTCATGCGCGAGCCAACGCCGTATCCACCACCTGTCCAGCCCGTGTTCACGAGCCATACGTTCGCCTTGTGTTGCTTCATCTTCTCTGCGAGGAGCTCGGCGTATTTCGCTGGGTGCCATACAAGGAACGGTCCACCGAAGCACGGTGAGAAGGTTGCCGTTGGCTCAGTCACTCCCATCTCGGTTCCCGCGACCTTCGCGGTGTAGCCGCTGATGAAGTGGTACATCGCGTGGGCAGGGGAGAGCTTGCTCACCGGTGGTAGCACGCCGAAGGCGTCGCAGGTGAGGAAGATGAGGTCGGTTGGGTGGCCAGCGACGCAGGGAATCTTCGCGTTCTTAATGAACTCGATCGGATACGCGCCACGGGTGTTCTCTGTAATTGATTTATCGTGGAACTGCACGGTGCGCTTCTCAGCGTCAAGCACCACGTTCTCAAGCACCGCTCCGAAGCGAAGCGCCTGGAAGATATCCGGCTCGCTCTCTGGCGTGAGGTCGATCGCTTTCGCGTAGCATCCACCCTCGATATTGAAGATACCTGTGTCCGACCAGCAGTGCTCATCATCTCCGATAAGCATCCGCTTAGGATCCGCTGAGAGGGTTGTCTTTCCGGTACCGGAGAGTCCGAAGAGCACGCTTGAGCGTCCGTTGTTCTTATCCGCTGTCGCCGAGCAGTGCATCGAGAGGATGTCGCGCTTCGGCATGAGGTAGTTCATCACGGTGAACACGCCCTTCTTCATCTCTCCCGCATACTCGGTGCCAAGGATCACGAGCTCACCTTTCTCGAAGTTGAGGTCGATGCTGGTCTTGGAGGTCATGCCAGGGGTGTGGCGATTCGCCGGAAACTCTCCCGCGTTGAAGATGACGAAATCGGGTGTTCCAAAATTTTCGAGCTGCTCAGGGGTTGGGCGAATGAGCATCGTGTGCATGAAGAGCGCGTGGTAGGGGCGCGAGCAGATAACTCTCACAGAGATCTGTGAGGATGGATCCCATCCGGCGAAGCCATCGAAGCAGTAGAGGGTGTCGCGGGTGTTCAGGTAATCAACAGCGCGTTCGCGGTTGATGTCAAAGATGTTCGGCTCAAGAGCGACGTTCACGTTGCCCCACCAGATATCTTTCTGGGATGGGTCTTCCCTCACGATCCGTTTGTCTTTCGGGGATCGTCCCGTTTTGGCTCCTGAGTAAGCTACGAGCGCACCAGAATCAGCGATGCGAGTGCCCGGCTCCTTCAGAATGGCCTCTTCGTACAGTCGACAGGGAGCGAGATTCCGATGGACGGTTTTAACGGTAATGCCGTGTTGCTCAAGGGAGAATGATGCCATGGGACGCTCCGGGACCTTGTTTAATTTCAGCTATCTACGTGCGTGATCAGCTTATCACGATCTGGCCTAAGGTATCAAAGGTTCAGGGGAGTTATCTGCGGGGAATTACTACGCGTGAAGGGGGGCTATGGGCCTGTGATTCCGCTGAGGTAGGAGCTCCTTGGTCCCTCTCAGAACATTGGTGATCCTGATCTAACTCATGGCGCGTCATGTTCTCGGGAGAGATTCCCCGCGATAAGGGCGTTTCACCCGTCTCCTCCCACTCTATTTCCGATTTTGGATCGGAAGTCTTTTCAGTCCGGACGTTTGCCGTTGCTACGGCATGATAGCCCCTGACATGTCCCCGGGAGAATTACTGTATGCATCAAAACAGCCTCACGTTCCACTTTGAAGGAGCATCTCGAATTGAGCTCGTGAAAACCGAGGTTCTCATCGCTGGCACCCCGCGCACCTTAACGTGCATTCGCGGAAAGACCTCCGGCGCATATATCTCGTGTGGGAGTTTTCAATGGACCTCGGGAGTTCGCGGCGTCTGTGCGGTATTCCTTCGCTTTATGATCTCAGAGATGAGTGATCTCGTTGATTGCTGTTTAGTCGGTCGTAAGGGGAGTCTCGCCGCTTCGCTCGACTACGCGTTGAGTAAGGGGCCAGCGTGGCTCGGTGAGATGTTCGGGAATGGCGTGAGGGGGCAGCAGGCCGTGCGGCGGATCTTGAAGGTCTCTAACCCAAATAGAAAGAGGCCTGGGCCGGTAGCGATATCCGTCAATAAAAATACGGTATCGTGGGATCAGGTTCGGATCTACTGGGATGAGCGGCTTATCACCGACGTCGCGCAGCTCCACGCTATGCTTATCGGTATTGAGGAGCAGGGTGGTGATGAGTCGGGCCGAGACGGTGGGCGAGAGGCCGTGCTATCCCAGACCGCGGTTGTCTAAAGGCCTGAGAGTCGCGCTTCGCCGCGGCTGAAATGTCCGCGACCTCACTGCGAAATTTTTCCGTATTCCACCGTCTAGCGGTGTGGCATTCTCATCGCGTCTCCGAAGTAGATGCTGTGAGGGTGACCCTGTATGACTGCCGTTTCTAAACGCCGAAAGAAGCCCGCGGGAGCCTCGCCAGGTAGCGTCGTGTACGTTGGCGCTGAGAAAACGACCCCCGTAACGGTGTCCTGTATTCAGTACTCCGCTGACCGATACGAGGCTCCGCGCATCGTTTCTCCCAAGGAGTGTCGTCCCGTGCCATCACCTTCGGGTGTGGCCTGGTATACGATTGATGGCGTTCATGATGTTGAGATCTTAAAAACCATAGGAGAGAACTTCGGCTTGCACCCTCTCGTCGTAGAGGATATCAGCAACACCACGCAGCGCCCAAAACTGGAGGGTTTTGACGGATACTACTTCTTGGCTACCAAGATGATTACGTATGACCCGCGCTCGTCGAAGCTCAAATCCGAGCACGTTAGTGTGGTTTTTGGGCAGGGATTCGTGTTGTTGTTTCTCCAAGATCCTGGTGATCTTTTCGCGCCTATCCGAAACCGTCTTGAGGCCGGTAAAGGAAAGATTCGCGAAAGTGGCTCAGATTACCTTACCTACGCGCTCGTCGACGCTATCGTCGATTATTATTTTCACGTTCTCGAGGATATCGGTGACCGGATCGAGCAGCTTGAGGATGAGGTGGTCAGTCAGCCAACAGCCCGCACGCTGCGAACTATCCATCATGTGAAGCGGGAACTTATCTCTCTGCGAAGATCGATCTGGCCGATGCGGGAGGTTGTCAACGCGATGATTCGAGATGAGTCACCCCTCATCTCAAAGGGTGTGAAGATATTCCTTCGCGACCTGTACGATCACACCGTCCATGTTATCGACTCAGTGGAGACGATGCGGGATCTCATTACCGGCACCTTAGACATCTATCTCTCCAGTGTGAGTAATCGTCTTAACGAGGTGATGAAGGTGCTTACGGTGATGTCGAGTATCTTCATACCGCTCACGTTTATCGTGGGGGTCTACGGCATGAACTTTCAGTATATGCCGGAGCTTACGTGGCGATGGGGATATCCCGCGGTGTGGCTGTTCATGATAGCGTTGTCGTTCGTGCTCTTAGCGCTCTTTAAGCGGAAAAAGTGGATGTGACACTACGCTAAGGGTTTCCAAATCGGTGGGCGGTACACTATGGTGGTAGGATACCTTGAGTATACTCTGTCGCGTTCATCTATGTCGCTTCCTCCTCTCTCTCATCGCGCTCAAAAAACCCCCGCTTCGCCGATTCGTCGCCTCGCTGGCTTGGCGCAACAAGCGGAGGAGAGGGGAGCGAAGGTGTATCGCCTCAACATAGGCCAACCCGATATCCACTCGCCCGCTGAATTCCTTGAGGGACTCGCTCACTACAGTGAAAAAGTTGTGGCGTATGAGACCTCTCAGGGGCATAAGGCCCTGATAGATGCGTGGAGTGAATCCCTCAATAAAGATTACGGCATCGATGTAGGTGAGCCTCAGATGCTGATCACCATGGGGGCGAGCGAGGCGCTTATCTTTACCTTCATGGTGTGTTGCGACCCGGGGGATGAGATTCTTATCTTCGATCCGACCTACGCCAACTACATCGGCTTCTCGGCGATATCAGGTGTGCGGCTCGTGCCCCTTCCGTGTTCTATTGAGGAGAAGTTCGCGATTCCGACGCGCGCGGAGATAGAGCGTTTTATCTCCCCTTACACTCGGGCGATCCTCCTCTGTAATCCAAACAACCCCACCGGCACGGTGGCCACCGATGAAGAGTTGCGGGCGTTGCTCGAGGTGTGTCGAGAAAAGGACCTTTACCTCATCGTTGACGAAACCTACCGAGAGTTTGTGTACGATGGATGAGAGTCTCGGTGTATATTTCAGCTCGCGCCCAAGGATCCTCGCGTCGTGGTTGTCGACAGTTTGTCGAAACGGTTTAGCCTGTGTGGGGCGAGAATCGGATGCATGATTACGTGGAACGAGGATGTGCGCAGAGCCGCGTTTCACATCGCGCAAGCCCGACTCGCGGCGCCAACGATTGAGCAGCATGCGGCGGCTCATATGATCCGAAGCGTCTCCTCTGATTATGTGGCGAAGGCTCACGCTGAGTATCTGTCTCGAAGGACCGCGGCCGTGGACGCGTTGTCGAAGATTCCAGGGGTTGTTGCGCATGCTCCGGAGGGAGGTTTCTATCTACTGGCGAAGCTTCCAGTCTCTGACGCTGAGGACTTCGCGCAATTCATGCTCACTGATTTCTCGCACGAGGGCGCAACCACGTTTGTAGCGCCGGCAGCGGGTTTTTACATGCATCGAGAGGCGGGACAGAGTACGATAAGAATTGCGTTCGTCCTCAAGGAGTCGGATACTCGCCAGGCGATACGAGTCCTGGCGGAAGGTCTTATAGCCTATGCCCAACGTGGTGGTGGCAGGTAACGCGGAGCTTCTCTCATGAAAAAAACGTTCCTATCTCTTCTTAGTCTCGCCATGTTGCAGCTTCCCATGGGGGTGACACAGGCTGTCGCTGAACCGGAGGAGCCGTACGATCCGTGGGAGCCTATGAACCGTGGGATCTTCGATTTTAATGACTATCTAGATATACATATCCTTGAACCGGTAGCTCGATTTTACAAAGAGAACGCTCCGGAGCCGGTGTATACCGGCGTTGGAAATTTCTTCTCCAACCTCGAATATCCAAACTTTCTCGTCAGCGATATCGTCCAGGGAAAATTCACGCAGGCGTGGAACCACACCGCGCGGTTCTTCATTAACACAACGGTGGGCGTGCTCGGATTCATGGATTTCGCGACCGAGTGGGGATACCCGTTCCATGATGAGGATTTCGGAATCGCGCTGGCCTATCACGGCGTTCCCGCTGGACCGTATCTTGTAGTTCCGCTCTTTGGTCCGATGAACGTGCGCGATGGAATTGGTGAGATCGTTGATGGATTCATCAACCCGATCGGATGGGTGGGGTATTCATCGCTTGATGATGGAACCAAGATTGCTATCGCGCTCGGCGCGCTCAGCGTCCGAACGGTACAAACTCGCGCCGGCCTACTACAGGCTATCGAGACGGCGAAGGAGAGCTCCGTCGATTACTACCTGTCCGTTCAGGGCGCGTACTACCAATACCGTCACGGTATGTTGACCGACGGTAAGGACGACGATGAGGATGATCAATTCGAGCAACCGCCACTGCCGCAGGGTACCTTCAAGGGGCTTGAGGCTAACGGGTGGAGTGACTAGGAGTTCCGTATGTCGGTTGAGATTACAGGTACGTATATCGGGGCCAAGAAGGTTCAACTCGTTCACGGCCCGTCAGGTGAGGTGCTTATTACCGAGGCGCCCAAGGATAATGGAGGGGAGGGGAAGAGTTTCTCTCCGACAGATCTTGTTGCGGCCGCCTTCGGTTCCTGTGTGATGACGACGATCGCCATCGTGGCCGAGCGTTCGTCGTTGAGCGTTGAGGGCATGCATATGCGAGTTGAGAAGCACATGCAGAGTGAGCCGCGAAGAATTGGCAATATTCCTCTGGAGGTTCATCTTCCAGAGTCCCTTACGGAACAGGACCGCCGCAAGCTTGAGCGCGCCGGCCTCGCGTGCCCTGTTCACAAATCCCTCCATCCGGAGGTGAAGGCCGAGATTACGTTTGTGTATGATGTGAGGTAGCGACGGGCTCACCCAGAGGGCCCGTATCCTTACGGGCCGGGTATGCTAAACAGCTCGTTTCTCCACGTGTCCTTTTAATACTCGATCGTCGCCACGTCCTGCACGCTCGCGCCGCGAATAGCGTCTATCTCAAGCTCGACGACCAGGCGGGGATCCACCAGTTTTACCACCTGGACCATGCTGCTCGCTGGTCGCACGGTTTCAAATACCTCGCGATGAGCCCGCGCGTAGTCTTCCCACTTGCTCATGTTGGTGACGAAGAGACGGGTGCGAACGACGTCCTGTATGGTGAAGCCACGACTGGTCAGGATGGTCTTTATAGCGGCTAGCACCGTCTTGGTTTGCTCATACGCGTCACCTGGCGCGGTCACTTCACCTTTGTAGTTCATAGCTGTAGTGCCGGACACAAAGAGGTGGTCACCTACGTGGACGGCTCGCGAATAACCCCGGAGCGGCTCGAAAGGGGAACGGGAAAGGATGTTCGTGCGGACAGAATCGGTCGTCATATCCTGACTCTGCCACACCTTTTTTGAGGGGTAAAGTTAGGGTTTGAGCCGCTGAGGGATGTGGTTTTAGTACCGCACGTCCATGGTCTCAAGTTGCGGTTCGTACGCCCGCACATGGACGGTGGAGTCGGGATCAGACCCTGTGTCGAACACGAGGTAATTTCCGGATATCCATCCACGCGAGCCATCGTTGGTGATGATTCGATACCAACCGCTTGTCCGGTGTTCGATCGTCACAACGTTGTCTCGGGACAGGTGAGAGATGATCGATTCGCGAGGGCCGGGCCCGATTCGAAGTGGTGATTTATCCTTGGTAACCCGAGCCACCTCAGCGTCAGCGCTCGGTTGAGCGTTCGGGGTCGCGATCGTAACGGATGCCGCCCGTGCCCGTATTCCATCGCTCTCGTCGGCGCGGGATTGGGATGGCGCGGTGCCATCCTCGAGTTGACGAGTGAGTTCACGCGCGCGCTCCTCTGATAGGGCGAGTTTGCTCTTCGTGCTCTCTAACTCTTGAGTAAGTAGGTTTATCTGGGTTTCAGCTATCGCAAGGCGGTGCTCTAGATCCTTTGCTGATATGTTCTCCCGTTTTGACTGTATCGGTTTGCGTTGAGGCGCTGATTTCGCAGACACGGGAACGAGGGAAGCGCCTCGCGGCGCGCGTGGCGCGGGGGGATTCACCTCTTCGAAACTAACGACGGGAACCGTGGCTGGCGCTTCCTGTGTCTCCTTCGTTCTGGCTTCCGGTTTCGGAGCGGGAGTGATGGCGGTTTTTACCGAGCGCTCAGTCGCACCTTTGGGATTGGTTGACTCGCTCGATATCTGCTTCACATCAGCAAGGGATGGCTTCTTCGCTTCCTGCGGGGCTTGGTCGTTCCCAACGCTCAACTGCTTTAACAGTTCGTCTTCGATCGATCGTAAACGAGACTCTCGGTCGCTCACCTCGGTGGCCGTGACCTCCGTGATCGTTGTCTCCGTGATGCGCGTAGTATCTGCTACCTCGCCTTCCGGTGTCGCGTGTGTTGTGCTGAACGGCGTGAAGAAGAGTACGAGGAGGAACGCCGCAAACGCGCGAGACGTGAGCGAATGACCGGTAAATCGCTTGGTAAAACGATTGGTGAAACGGCGATGTTGTGAATGCCTGGTCATGTACTTCCGTGAAACCCTAGCAAGCCGCCTTCCGTGGTTATTCCACGTGAGTGAACCCAAACCTAGCCATAGCGTAATCGTCTGACTGGTGAATAACTCCGAGCGTGCTGGACATGGTAAATCGTTCGATAATTTTATTCAAACGAGGGGCCAAGAGGGTGTAGCACTCGCCGCGCGGTGTGACGTATGTATATGATTAGGTTGAGGCGTTTGAGATGGAATCTGTCGGTATTAGAAAAGACCCCGCATCGGGGGAGGATTCAGAGATTCGAGCGGTTGTGCTCGATATCGATGGAACCCTGTGTTCCCTGACCCATGGAGTAGGGACGATTTACCATGATCTCCTGCGAGAGCGCGGGCTTGTCAGTGATAGCGCTGCCCTTGAAGCGGCGGTTCGCCAGGTGTGGCCACGGTTTCAGGAAACCTACCTCAACACGCGGGATGATTATCGAACAACGCACGCGCGGGAGCGAGAGGTGTGGTTTGAGTTCGTTCGCCGTGTATGCGCCGCGGCGCACATTCCGTATGGGACGGATCATGCTGTTGTTGAGTTTATCTATGAGGCATTTGCCTCGCGGGCGTATCGGCGCGTTGAGCCAGGAGCGATCGATTTTCTGCGGCGCGCTCACGCTCGAGGTCTCATTCTCGCGGCCGCCTCCAATAACGATCCCCGAAGCAAGGTGATGGTGCGAGAGCTTGGGCTGGACGTGTACCTCTCTCGGGTACTTGTCGCGGGAGATCTGGGGTGGAAGAAGCCCTCTCCGAATTTTTATCACGCGCTCTCTACGCGGATTGCGGTACCGCCCGCGAACATTCTTCATGTAGGCAATGATAGAGCGCTCGACGTGGAGGCCGCGATACAGCTCGGATTTTCCGCGGTACTCTACGCGCCTCAGGGTGGAGCTCCTTCGCCAAGTGTGGCGTCATTTAGTGAGTTGGGAGATATGTTGGGGCTGTAGGGAAGCGAGGCAAAACCTACTCATAGTCTGATTATGGAGCTTGGCACGTGAACGTGGGGTTTCGCCTCGCTTTCCTAAGACTGCCGTGAGCGGCAGGGAGAGGATTGCCCCGCTACGAACTCTTCGCGGATATACCTACTCGTCGTGCGCTTCAATAAGGTAGGGACTAGCTAGTTCTCTAACATTATCCCACGGGACTTCAGCGAATCGTGAATGCCCATTGTGCCAACGACATCGGGCCTTAAAACCTGAATCATCCCGATTCGCGGTCAGCTCAAGTCGAAACTCACCCCCTCGGCAGGTGTAGTCAATCATCGTGATCTTCGAGGTCAAGGTGGGTGGAAAGCAATCTCCCTCGCTGATCTCCTCTCGTGAGAAGATCACGCAGGGGTGAGCGTCAGCGCACATCTTCAGCACGTCCATATCGAGCTTGTTGAGTGAGTGCAAACCCTCCAGGAGATGGTCCACTACTTCTCGCCGTGAGGAGGGGGTCGCCCACGGGCTCTGAACGTGAAGCGCTCCCGTTAATCTCAGCATCTCCGCAAGCACCTTCGCTGGTGGCCGATAGAGAGCGAATTCGACTTCGTGGTGGGAATATACTTGGTTTTGATCACTGCCATGAGATGAGTGCCCATCTTGAGCGTACTCCTTCAGGCGTCGCACACGGACGGTCATCGGGTCCAGGTCTACAGAGAGATAGTGAAATGTCGCGTGTTGACCGGAGAGGAGGGATACCGTGTTCGGTAAATCGGTGTTGGTGAAGTATTGGTAGAAACCGCGCAGCAGATCCCAGCGCTTCGCGGCGCACCCTTCCGTCAAGCTATCTTCGTCCCAGGAGATGTGCGCGAGTCCTGGTGAGTCAGCTAACGGGGTGGCTATCAGCTCTATATAGAGTCCTTCGAGAGCGGCAGCCCCTTCGCTCCAATTGGTAAGGGCGCCGATCTCGCTCCCCTTTCGGTGTCGAGTGGAGAGGGTCACCGAAACCCTATCTTCCATCCCCCCCAACAGTGGATGGATGTTACTGCGGCACTCAATCTCATGCTTAGTAACTATGTCGAGCTCTAGGCTCAATCCGAGCGCACCGAGGTGCCCTTGAAAATCATGGATGCTCGCGACCTTCTCATTGAGGAGCATTTTCCAGAGGTACTCACTCGCCTTGCTGTTGGGGGAAACTCCACCCAGATGCAGGATATCCATGAGGCGGTCAAAGTTTTCGAGTGGAATTTGAACGGCTATCGGGTCGAGCTCGCTCACCAGTAGTTGTGGCCGCTTCGGGGATGCCCCCGCACGGTGGGGTTCTCTCTCTGGGGAGGGATTAGGATCGCTTAAAGACATCGTACTATCGTTAAAAGCGGTTATTCAGCGATGCCAAACTGGGATGACACCCGGAGACGCCGACACTACCGAAATGTTCTACTCGAATCAAAGCACTATTCCGTTAGTTGTCGTCTATTTGCTATGGATGTTGTTAGGTTACGTCTAATCCGATCTGATAGTGACACCGATGGGAGGGAGCGTGGGTCAGAGGCCGGATAGAAACGTGATCCTGGATTACTTTTTATGTTACTAAGAACCGATATCGAGCTATATCGGTGGTGGATACTAGGAGAAGGCCTCGTGGAGGCATCCTTCGCTGGTTATCCATAGACGTAGACAGGGCTAGGCGCCCGAATCTTTAGATGGCCTTCGGAGGTTCCCTATGAAGAAGTTTTTAACCGCCCTCACCGCTCTCATCCTGGGCCTCAGCTGTGGTTATGAAGCCCACGGCGTCGAGAAGTGCGCCCTTGAGAAGCGAGCTTTTGACCGCGCCACCTTTGATTACACCAAAGCTGAGAACACGTACAACCGCTTCCAGCAACAGGTCGATTCTCGCGCTGAACAAGCAGAGTATCGACGGGCGGCACTTGAGGGAAACGTTGAGATGGCTCGCGGTAATCTCACCGTCGCTCAGCAGAGCTCAGTTGGCCAAGGAATTTCATGCTTTTTCCCTGTCAGACCTAACTGTTTCGGCGGCGCTATCAACCGCGCGGTGCAGCAGGTCGCTCGCGCGAAAGCGATGGTACGGGCTCAAGAGGGTCGATTGGCCGCGTTTGAACGAGCATACCAGCTCCAGATGACACGACTTTCTGAGCGAGTCACGAAGCAAGAGGCGCTCGTAAAGGAAAAGAAGCTCGTCATGGACACGAAGGAAAGCGAGTACAAAGCGTGCATGAAGGCGTAACCCTTCCTCCAAGGCTTCATGTCAAAGGCTCCGCGATGCGGGGCCTTTTTTGTTGGTAGGGCCCGACTCCTGGTGGGCCGTACCACACTGGAGGCATAAGCGCTTCATCTACATGCGATGCGATACGGCCCGCGAGGACGCGGGCCTTACCAGGTGCCGTATCGATCATCGGTAGGGCCCGACTCCTGGCGGGCCGTATGACAGGTGGAGGTATCAACGCTTCATCGATAAGCGATGCGATACGGCCCGCGAGGACGCGGGCCCTACCAGGTGCCGTATCGATGTGTCAACGGTAGCCGAGCAGGGTGGTGAGCCGAGCGTCCGTTATTCAAGTAGTTTAAGCACAAGCGCCGGCACTTGATTCGCCTGCGCGAGGAGCGCGGCTTGGGTCTCCTGAAGTACCCGCAGTCGCGTGAGCTCCGTGATCTCTTGCGCCACATCAGCGTCACGAACGGTGCTCTCCGCCGCGGCGAGGGTCTCTCGCGTGGCGGAAAGAAGATCTACAGAGGCGGAGAGCCGGCTCGTCGCCGCGCCGATGGCCCCCCGTTGCGTAGCTAGAGTGTCTTGAGCGCTTAGGATAGCGCTAAACGCCAATTGAGATGCTGAGACTGAGAGCTCCGAGGTCTCGTCGACGATAGAGTAGGAGAGGCTGCCACCTGCCGCGCCGATTCCGAGCGTTTCAAGGGTCGTTATAATCGACCCCACTTGTATGGTCGAATCAACCTCACTGGTGATGCCGACCTGCAGGGTTACTCCTGAGCCAAAGGACAGGAGCTGTTGGCCGTTAAAGGCGGTCGTTGCTGAGATACGCTCGATCTCAGAACCGAGGGCGGAAAATTCCAATTGAAAGGCGGACCTCTGCGCAGTGCTAAATGTGGTGTTGGCGCCCTGACTCGCCAGCTCGGCCATCCGGGTAAGGATGCTGTCGATCTCAGCTAGTCCCGCGTCAGTGGTAGCGAGGTAGGAGAGACCCTGCTGCGCGTTGATAAGCGCGACGCTGGATACCCTCGTTTGTGTTCGAAGGCGATCCGCTAGCGCGAGCCGTGCACCGGTGTCGCCATCACGCCCGACCGCGGAGCCTGTCGCGACCCGGGTAAGCGCCGAGCGAGTTTCTTCTTCTGTGCGCCCCATCGCGAGTTGAACGCGAGAAGCGAGTAGATTTGATCCAAGTACTAAAGGCATACAGTCATCCCTGACATTATTCCGCCACGCATAACCCAATCTCGTGGCCGTACCGTGCCTAACGGCAGCGTGTGGCGCGGATTTGAGGATTCGGCGCTCTTTAGGCGGATTATTTGAGGAAGGACATGAGGGAGGCCCCTCCCCGGCGCTCTACGTAAAACCCGCACGCGAAAAAGGTCTTGAAAACAGGGTGTTGCAAAATTTAGCAGAACTGGAATCAACAGTAAAAAACTGAATGCTACACATGGAGCCCAGTGCCTCATAATACCTAGAGAGCGGCGGAAGAGACCTATGGTTTGAGCGCTCTGGAGGTTTCCTAAGGTATGTCGTCAGATTCAA
>JAIXPR010000192.1 GCA_027486155.1 Pseudomonadota bacterium
CAGCTCAAGAAAGCTGACGACGTTTTGATCGTAGAGTGGCCGTTCGTGAAACTCTTCGAGCAGATTAAAGATGATGTCGGGCTTGAACTCGACGACTGTGTTTCGGATAAGCTCGAGGTCCGAGCGAACACCGAGCACCATAGCGTCGTGTCCGAGTTTTCGGAGAGTTGAGAGTACGTAGTACTCGGTCCGCCACGGTTCGTGGTGAAAGTTGTGGTTCGCCGGTACGTGTTCCGGCGGCACGAGATCTTCGTGGGCCAGACAGAGTACGCGAAGTTTCTTCATAGTGCTATTCGGTGACGCCCACTATGGAGGTAGTTCATGGTTTGCACGGTTAGGAGAACGGTAAACTCCTTAACCGCGATATCCTCCGGCGAGGTGAGTCTGAGATTCAACTCGACGCACCTCTGCACAATCGCGTCTAACACCTGATCAGTAGTATACTGGTAGGCTCCCGTCCAGCGGGAAACTGTCGCTCGAATCATCGGTCTGCGCCGTTTAATGAGGGATGCAGCCGTGGGGTTCTTGGCGAATTCCGCCTCAGAGGAGAACAGAATCCTCAAATCCTTGTCGTAAAAGGAGGGGTGCTCCTTTCCGTACTTCACCTTTCGCTTCTCGTAGTGCTCTCGCAACGTTTTAGTGAACTTCGTATGCGGATCGAGGATCTTTGAGTTCCGGACCGGCGCTCGCTTTCCGCGCAGCTCGTGCATGAGGGTGTCCATGTACTCCAACTTTTTGAGCGCTGGCCAGCCGGCGTACCGCTCTCGCCACTGGGAGTTCGGCGTCAACCATACGGCGAAGGTCTCGGCGAAATCCTCGTCGGGGTGACTCTGGGCGTACCACGGATCGAGGTGGAGAACGAAGCTCTTGCTATAGGGCCGAGGCGAATAGTACTCGGGATACGGCTCGGTTGATCTTCCGAAGAGCTCTCGGCGGGCCTTGAGTCGGCGTGTTCGAAACGCGTTCTCAATCGCGTGCCCGAGCTCGTGGCGAAGGATCTTGAGGCACCACTTCTCGTCCCCTCCCTCGACCTCTAGGAGCTGCGATCGCTCTAACCTCTCAAGACGTGGATGCGCGAGATAGAATGGAATCGCGATACCAGGAATGCCGTCAGCGCAGAACCACTCATCCGAGAGCCAGAAGTGCGGCTTAAAATCGAGATCGTTCGCGCGCAGCTCCTCAAGCGCCTTCTCGATGCGCGTTTCAAGCTCGCTTCCCTTAATGGAGAGCGCGAGGTCGCACATGCGAAGGTCGAGAAGCTCGTCATCGGACATGTTCGCGAGCGTGTCGCCACCAACACCCTTAGAACGGCGCGGTCGTGAAGTAGTCGCATGTTGTTTCTTCTTCGATGGTGTGGCCACAACGAGCCTTAGAACGTAACGAGCGCTGAGGTATCTTGACGATCCCGCCTTGTCATTCTCTCACAGGAGAGGGCCGCTACTATAGCTTCATCTTGGCCCAAGTACAGGGCTGTAGAGCCCCGTTTTTGCACGGTGGCCGCGATATCGCCCTTCCGAGAATCCAGGCGGATCCGATACCGCTCATTGGGCTCAGCACTAAACTCTCCCGAACACCGACCGGTGAGGATCGTGGCTGAGCACATATTCTCCTCCGGGTCGCACCGGTCGGACACGGTAACCTCCCAGGAGATGCCTATCGTGTGATGCCCCGCAGGGAACTCAAAGGAGAGCGCCGGGGCTGCATAGCTTCGGCCATCGAGGGCAAACCGTTGAATTGAGCAGTCAGGGCTGGTCGAAGAGAGCACGAGGTCGCTCACCGGAGTACCAGGGGCGATCGGGATTACGGGGGAGCACCCCGCTCCTAACATGGGGAGCGCGAGGCCGAGGAGTATTAGAGCGGAGCGCACTAGTTTTACCCCCATCCCTATTCCATGGACTTCGCAAGAACGGATTTGTAGCGCTGCGACCCCTTTGAAACCAGGTCTACGCTCTCAGTCGCCTCGTCAAAGACGATAACGACATCGCCCCGGTCAAGCTGGCGTTGAACCTGCTTGACCTTGGTTTCAAGCGTGACCTCAACGGCGCCGTACTCGGTACCCTCCCGGGTAACGAACTCCTTGATAATACCGAGGAGCGCCTCCGAGCTGATTGCGGATTGTGGAATTATCATGAGGAAAATGTAGCGGCGTTGTCCCCCTCACGCAACACCACCGTCGCGTGGCGGTGATGTTGCATGACGATTCGGCGGCTCAACGCCGCGTAAAGAGAGGGGTAGCCCGCTCTTAGTGGTGGTGATGCCCGCCTGGACCGTGCACGTGACCGTGGTCGACCTCCTCCTTCGTAGCGGCACGAACGTTCGTGAGCTCGATGTCGAAGAAGAGGGTCTCGCCCGCGAGTGGGTGATTCGCGTCGAGGGTAATGTCGGTATCGGTGAGCTTAACAACGCGAGCTGGGATCTCATCTCCCTCAGGGGACACGAGCTCAACCACGAAGCCAACCGCGATATCGTCTGGAAGATTACCTTGCGTACGAGGGAGGGTGATTACCATCTGCTCATTTCGCTCGCCGTACCCCTCAGATGGGGCGACCTCCACCTTGAACGCCGAACCCGCTGCCTTACCTACAAGGGCGTTCTCAAGACCTGGGACTATCTGAGAATAGCCGTGGAGATAGACGAGTGGGTCAGAGCCCTGGGAGGAATCGAGTACCTGACCGCCTTTATCGGTGAGGGTGTAGTGAAAAGTTACAACGGTATCTTTTGCGACGAGGGTTAACGTATCCATGAGTAGCGACTCCTTCTAAATGTAGCGTCGCCCAGAAACTGTGTGTGCGAAGCCCGACTATCGATGCCTTGTAGCATACTAGAGCGGGCGGGGATACGGGGCAGCTTTTCTCGCGCATCCCCCGGCCCCGGCCTGGCAAATGGGTATCACATCCCCTCCTATCAACGATTTAGGCGTTCTACCGCGGTCAGGAGATGTTCGGGCCGTAGAGTGCGTAACCCTGCGAAGTATGGTACAACCCAGGGGCATATTTTCGAAGTTTCACCATGTCAGACGCAGTAGCCCACAAAGAGATGTCTCAGGAGACCGCAAAGCGGAGAACCTTTGCGATTATCAGTCATCCGGACGCCGGCAAAACCACCCTCACCGAGAAGCTCCTTCTGTACTCAGGACAGATCGGCGTTGCCGGCATGGTGCGCGCTCGAAAGGGAGGCAAGGCGACAAGTTCCGACTGGATGGCGCTTGAGCGGGAGCGTGGAATCTCGGTCTCCGCGTCGGCGATGCAGTTTCCGTACAAAGAGGCGGTCATCAACGTGCTCGACACCCCAGGCCACCAAGATTTCAGCGAAGACACCTACCGAACCCTCACAGCGGCTGACAGCGCCGTGATGGTACTCGATGCCGGCAAGGGAGTTGAGACGCAGACGCGAAAGCTCTTCGCTGTATGTCGTTTGCGAAAGACCCCAGTGCTTACCTTCATCAATAAGATGGACCTTCCGAGCAAGGAACCCTTGGAGCTGCTGCAAGAGGTGGAAGATGTGCTCGGAATTTTGGCCTCCCCGATTAGCTGGCCGATCGGAAGCGGCGCCTCGTTCAAAGGGATCGTCTATCCGAAAACTCGTCAGTGCGTCCTCTTCAGCAAGTCGAAGATCGGCGGAGCTGGAAAAGCTGAGTTCCGTTCGATGTCACTCGATGAGGCGAAGGCGACCGGTGAACTTGACCCGGGGCAAGCGGAACACCTTGAGGATGAACTTGAACTTCTTCAAGCCGCGGGAAACCCCTTTTCGTACGAGGAGTTCCTTGCCGGTAAGATCACCCCGGTCTTTTTCGGGTCCGCGCTGACGAACTTCGGTGTAGAGCCGTTTTTCGATAATTTCACCGAGATGGCTCCCCGCCCTCACTCGTATGAGGCTACCGATGCGCAAGGAGAGACGGTTGAGGTCGATCCCGTCGACGCCCCCTTCTCCGGCTATGTGTTCAAGATCCAAGCCAACATGAACCCCAAGCACCGCGACAGCATGGCGTTTCTTCGGGTGTGCTCGGGTCGGTTTGAGCGTGATATGACGGTGAAGCATCACCGTACGGGGA
>JAIXPR010000160.1 GCA_027486155.1 Pseudomonadota bacterium
CTGTTGGCGTACGGGTTGGCGTAAAGGTCGGAGTTGGTGTAGGTGTTGAACAGCTACTCGGCTGGCCAGAGCACACAGCCCCACTCTCAATCACGCACGTCCCGTTACAGCCATCGCCGTTGTTGACGTTACCGTCATCACATCCTTCGCCACTGGTTATTACACCATTCCCGCAGCCAGTGGCTGTGCAGTTTGAATCGCACCCGTCACCATTAGAGAGGTTTCCATCATCGCACGTCTCGCTACCATCTAGCGCGCCATTACCACACTCGATTTGACATGTGCTATCACATCCATCGTTACCGCTGAGGTTTCCATCGTCGCATTGCTCAAGGTTGTACGTGTACATGTTGCCGTTGAGAACCCCCGCCGCCAGTCTGTTTCCATCTGAGGAGCTGGCGATTGATCGCCAAGTCCGACTACCGGCGGTCTTGCGCGGTGAAAAATTTGCCCCTGAATCGTTCGAGCTGTAGATGTAATTTCCGTGGGGCACGGCGAAGATCTTCGCTCCATCCGACGACGATGTAATTCCCCACCAGGACCGGGATCCCGTGGAGGTGCGCTCGTTCCAGCTCGCTCCAGAATCTGTGGAGGTGTAAATGTAACCACTGGCCACCACGGCCGCAAGCTTGGTGCCGTCCGACGATGATGTGATTCTGCGCCACGTTCGACTGCCACCGGATGTTTGCTCCGTCCAGTTTGCGCCTCCATTAGTTGAGGTATAGATGTAACCAAAGCTTGCGGCCGTCACAAGTTTATTGCCGTCAGAGGACGAGGCAACAGCGGACCAGTAACGTTGCCCGGCGGATGTTTGCTCAATCCAACTCGCCCCTGCGTCCGTTGAGGTGTAGGTGTATCCGTTTGATACCACAGCCGCGAGCTTCATACCGTTCGAGGATGATGCCACGTCTCTCCATGCTCGCTGGCTAGCGGAGGTTCGCTCAACCCACGTGGATCCTGAATCCGCGGATGTGTACACGAAGGAATTATCGGCGACTGCCACAAGCATTGACCCGTCAGAGGACGAGGCAATTGCCGTCCACATACGCGACCCGGCGGATGTGCGCGCGGTCCAGGTCACTCCTGAGTTCGCCGAGGTATAGATGTATCCCGGGGTATAGTCCACCGCAGCGAGCTTTGTTCCGTCGGAGGATGCGGCGATTGCCACCCAGCGGCGGGACCCTACGCTTGTCTGCGCAGTCCATTCATCTCCATTAACTGCGCCATCACCGCACGACTCCACCACACAGGTGCTGGAGCATCCATCACCGCTCGTAATGTTGCCATCATCGCACCCCTCCCCGCCGGTTTGAATGGTGTTGCCACATCCGGTCGCGGTGCAATTGGAGTCACATCCGTCTCCACTGCTAAGGTTACCGTCATCACATCCTTCGCTGCCGGTCACCACCCCATTTCCACATCCAGTGGTTTTACAGTTCGAGTCGCAACCATCGCCGTCTATCACGTTTCCGTCATCACACGTTTCCGAGCCAGCGGTGACCCCATCACCACAAATGGTTTGACATGATGATGTACATCCGTCCCCGCTCGCGGTGTTGCCGTCATCGCATTGTTCGCCGCTGGTCACGATTCCATTTCCACAACTTGTCGTCGTGCAGTTTACATCACATCCATCTCCGCTCGATCCACCTCCATCATCGCACTCCTCTATCGCCAAAGTGGCTATATAGCCGCCATATTGACTTAACACCGCGAGTTTTAGTCCATCAGCAGAGGAAACGATCCCTCCCAAAACATTTGATGCAGAAAAGGAGGTCTGGGGAGTCCACGTAAGGCCCGAGTCCGCTGATACGTAGATGTATCCGTCTGATGTAGTGGCGGCCAGCCTTGTGCCATCCGAGGACGAAGCGACCGAAACCCAATTGCGCTGTCCGGCCAATGTCATTTCGGTGAATGTTACGCCTGAGTTTGTGGAGGTATAGATTGATCCTCCTGTTTCCGCTGCGACAAGCTTCGTTCCATCTGATGACGAGGCTAGAGCATGCAAGGTGGGGAATGAGCCAAATGAGGATTCTGTGAACGTGGCACCGGAATCTGTCGAGAGATAGATATAATTTTGATTTTCGTCGAAGCCACTCAAGGCAATTTTCGTCCCATCGGTTGAGGACGTAATAGCTACATAATTCAGTTGCCCAGCGCCTGTCCGCTCCGTCCAGTTTTCTCCCGAGTCCGTCGATGTATACACATAGCCACCGTCGACAAGGGCCGCTAGTTTGGTTCCATCCGCGGATGAGGTAATGTTTCTCCAGTACCGCAGACCCGCCGCGGTTCGTTGTGTCCACGTTGCTCCTGAATCAGAGGATGTGTAGATGGAACCGTTGGGGATACCGTCGACGGCCGCAAGTTTAGTTCCGTCTGAGGATGAAGCTACAGAGGCCCAGTATCGACTTCCAGCTGAAGTTCGAACGGTCCACGTTCCCCCTGAGTCAGTCGAGGTATAGATGTTTCCGGCCACCTCAGCCGCCGCCAGCTTGGTGCCATCTGATGAGGAGGCTATCGCTGACCAACTTCGGTAACCAGCTGAGAATCTTTCCCTCCAGGAGAAACCACCATTCACCGACCCATCACCGCAGAACTCGTGGATGCACGCGCTAGAACAACCGTCACCGTTTGTCAGGTTTCCATCATCACACTCCTCGGCACCCTCACGCGTGGAATTGCCGCATGTCTGCGCGTAGGCGGCCACGGGTATCAGACCAAAGACAAAAACCACCACGAGTAGTGATAGAAGGTACATCCTACTGCGGTCTATGACGTCTATAGTAATCCTGCTTGCCATGCTGTCCAGAGTCGGCACCTCGATGCAGTCACTTAAGCTTTTATTGATATCACTCAACGCGAGCGCTTATGAGAACTAGAATGAATGCGCTATGTATTTGGAAGGTCGAAACAAATGATAGCCACGAGGAGGATCAAGTCGAATGATATGCACCTCGATCGCCTATCTGTAAGTAGTTAAACCGTCGTGGCGGGCCGAGGATGTTTCCGCCGATATTGATAGTAGGGCTCAAATACGTGGTCTGTAGCTCCGGGGTGGGTTTGTAACGCTCCAAGCAGAGCTGACGGTCTGCTCTGAGGGGAAAAGGGGACGCTACGCGCTTTAGGAAAGGCACCTCTAGGGCCTGATCAAGGTACGCGCATCACATCGTCCGTCGATGAAGATTAATACCGCAGACTATCATACCGCCCGCCAGGACCCGGGTGCTACTGAATTTTCATGAAAGCGTGGGGACACGTTTTCTACAGAGCGGGACGCTACCCTTTTGTCCAAGGCGTAACCGGTAGGTGCTCCTGTGGCTTTTCAGAGGAGAATACTTTTTATTGCTCACGGCATGAGATATCGGGGTACACTTATGCGGATGGAGGTTCTCCATGAGTACCGATGAAGTTTGCGCGCCTGTCAGTTTAGTTCCTAAGCAGGGCGGCGCTCTCGATTATCCCCATCTGATTATCACTAGCGAGCGACTTTCCTTGGTTCCCGCCACCACCGAATTTGCTGATGATATTTTTCTTGAATTTACCAGCGAGATTACTCGTTACATGGTTCCCAGACCGTGTAAAGAACGGCGGGACCTCGATACCGTCATTCAGATCTTCGCCTCTCAACGAGCCAAGGGGATCGAGTTGATCTTCGCGATAACCTTGCGGGAGACGGGGGAATTTCTCGGCTGTTGTGGCATTCATTCGAGGTTGGATCCGTATCGTCCTGAACTGGGATTATGGATTAAACGGGATGCGCATGGCCATAAGTATGGTCGTGAAGCTATTCACGCCTTGGTAAATTTCGCCAAACAAACGTTTCAGCTCAGCGGTTTCATGTACGTCGTCGATAAGCGTAACCTTGCCAGCATCAAGATTCCTGAATCACTTGGAGGAATGATCGTCGAGGAGAAGAGGGTTACTGCCGGGGATGGGTACGAGCTCGATGAGGCGGTATTTTTTATTCCCGCCTAAAGAACGGCCGGATTATCCGTCACTTCGCTATACGCCGCGATCAGTCGCTCATACACCTCGATGAGACGGCTACGCAACGGAACCGCCAACTCCGCGAGTCTGCGTTGCTCACGGATATATTCCTCCCGACCTTCAGAGGTTTCAATCAGGATCGGCTCAAAACCTTGATCTTTAAGATCATAGGGGCTCGCTCGCATATCAATCCGTCTGGCATCGGCGGCGAGAAGGAAGGTGTCAGCGATAAGCTCGCTGGAACACCACGGGGCGATCTTATGGGCGAACCGATAGAGATCCATCGTCACATGAATGCACGCCCGTTGATCAAAATCGGTTGTGGCCTCTCGTGAGAGTTTGTTTTTGTTGAGGGGGACCGCGTCTGGCGTGAAGAAGCGAAAGGCATCGAAGTGGGTGCATCGCAGATCGGACCGCTCCACGATGGCATTGATCTCCTCGGCCGGGAGCCTCAGAGGCACCTTGCTATGACGGGGGGCATCGCAACGATACACCATCGCCCACTCATGGAGTCCGAAGCAGCTAAATTGGGGAAGGCGATTGGCGATACCAGTTAGATATTTGAAGGCCCACTCTAAGAACGGCCGGCGCCGTTCCGGAAATGAAAGAGGGGGGATAGAGGCGCCAGAGTCACTTGGTGTGAAGTGTTCAGCCCAATCGAGCTCCTCGATAGAAGCGCCCTGAAGTGTAACCCCTATCCCTGGACTCCATCGCTTGAGGTGTGAGGGCCGAAATGGATAGTATTCAAAGAGGAAGTCGTACACCGGATTTGGAACGTCACGACTCGCTCTTGAGACACGATCGTCGGCCCATGCAGAGACCCTCTCCACATGCGCCGTGCGCCTGGCTTCCCATTCTAAACGAGTAAGTGTGCGCGGTGTGCTACCTAAGACCAACGGCGTGCCTTACACGAGCGATAGTTTGCGACGCGACAGCCTGCGCCTTTTCGGCACCCTTCGCCAATTCCCTTCGGAGCAGCGCTTCGTCCTTGCGATACTCGTTGTAGCGATCGCGCATCTCTTTCACGTGGTCGTTAATCACCACAAAGAGCTCATCCTTAGCGTGTCCCCATCCCATGCCACCCTTTGCGAGACGAGCGGCAAGGTCATCATACTGTGCCTTGGTCGCAAAAAGATTAAAGAGCTCACCCACAGTTGAGCCCTCAAGCGTCTTAGGTTCCTCAAGTCCAGTTGAATCGGTCTTGAGCGACATGAGCTTCTTTCTCAAGCTCTTCTCGTCGCAGAAGAGTGGAACCTCGTTGTTATACGACTTCGACATCTTTCGACCATCTAATCCTGGAATGGTCATAACCTCTTCCTGAATGAGCGGTTCTGGAAGCTTGAGAAGATCGCCGTAGGCCGCGTTGAGGGAGCCGGCCATATCACGCGCCATCTCAACGTGCTGCTTTTGATCCTTTCCGACCGGTACAATATCCGTGTCGTAGAGAAGGATGTCAGCAGCCATGAGCACAGGGTACGAGAAGGTGCCCATAGTAACCTCAACTCCCTTAGCGACGGCGTCTTTGAACGCGTGCGCCTTCTCGAGGAGGCCATGTCCTGTCACGCAGCTCAGGTACCACGTCAGTTCCGTTACGCTCGGAACATCAGATTGTCGAAAGAGTGTATGCGTATCGGTATCAAGGCCCATAGCAAGCCACGTTGCGACCTGATCAAGGGTCTGAACCACAAGCGCCTCAGGATCTCTGTTCTGCGTGAGCGAGTGAAGATCGGCGATGAAGTAGATGCAATCGTAGCTCTTCGAGAGCTCAAGCGCCGGTTTAAGCGCCCCAAGGTAATTTCCGAGGTGGAGGTTACCCGTTGGCTTCAACCCCGTGAGGGATCGTTTCTTGTGTGAGTTCATCTGAACTACTCCTTACAATATTGAAAGCGCTGTCACGTTGAGCGGGAGTAAATCCAGCTTGGCGGATATGCATCTCTAACTCTTCGGGACTCATGAACCACTTAGAGGCCGTAGGCGCTCCCGCTTGGGAGACTACGTTCTCCTCCATCATCGTACTGCCGATATCATCGCACCCTGAGTGGAGGCCGATCTCGGCGACGTGAGCGCCACAGGTAGGCCAGCTTGATTGATGGTGCTGGATGTTATCGAGGAAGATACGGGAGAACGCTACGTTCTTCAGGTACTCTACAGCGCCGGCGCCATACTTCGCTACGTGGCGGCTACGCCCGAGCGATGTGCGCTCGTTGAACTGGTGAGTCCATGAGATGTAGAGGTTGAAGCCTGGGTGTCCTCCGGCGA
>JAIXPR010000048.1 GCA_027486155.1 Pseudomonadota bacterium
AGGAAGGCGGCGACGTTCTCGAGGCTTGCTGATTGAAAATTAACCATGAACAACTTGTGCGCGTACTTACCTCCCAGTTGAGTCCCCTCTCGAGGTGTTACGTTATAGGTGCCAGATGCTTTAGCGGTATCGCGCAGTAAGCGCTCGAGATACGAAAGGGGATCCGATGAAACATCGACCCCGCTATAGAATTTCTCAAGCTCTTTTCGGCGAGCCATGAGCTTGGAGTATCGAGCTAGAATATCGGGTGCCGCTGTGTAGGTCAGGGTGATCTCCTCGAGCTCCTGAGATTGGCGAGCGAACGCTTGTGAGACAGGCTGCACAAATGTTGGCCAAATGACCATAATCGCGAGAAAGATACCGAGCCCCCCGAGTAATACCCGTTCTCTCGGGTTGCGTTCGTTCCAAAACTTCAGAAGTTGCTCTTTCACGAGGTTTATCCTAAGGATTTATTGTTCTACTGGCTTAAAATGAGTTCGACGGTAAAGTTGAATTTGCCCTGCGTAGAGGATCCTGGGGTGGCGGTTACCTTACTGAAGACCCCGTTGTTCGCCTTGAGAGCCTTGCCCACCGTTTCAATCGCGCTCAATTGAGGGGCCGTTCCCGTAATCTGGGCCTTCGTCCCGGATATTTTAATCGAGTTAATGGTTACCGTGTCGTTTTGAGGGAGGAGCTTGAGGATCTCAAGGAGCGCATCGAGTGGCGAAACCTTCGCCGGAGACGCGAGCACTCCCAACTCCTCCGTGAGCTTACCCTCGGCGCTCATTAACGCCGAGCGGATCTCGGAGTGCGGCGCGGTGAATCCTGGAATTACGGTGGCGATCTGTTTTGTAAGCGACGCTTGTATCGTACTGATCGTGTACGCGCGGACGAGGTAGGTGCAAAGGACCCCAATCAGGACAGCTCCCACGGCGATCCGTATGTACTTGGCGGCGCCGATGAACGCTCTCAGGAATTCGCTAAACTTCGGTGTAAAAGAGAATTCCCGACTACGGAAATTCGACAGAGGGGCGAGCTCAGACTCATCGGCGGCGAAAGGGGCACCAAGGGCTGAGAGGCCACCGGTCGCGCCGTCGCTCTTGATAAAATCCCTCATTTGAATCCCTTGAATCGGCCTACCGAAGAGTTGTTGCAGGTTGGAACCCTTAACCTCGCGGCCTAAGAGGTAGACGTTTTCGACGCGCGTTCCGTACCGTCGTTCGGTAGCGGCCAGCATAAGCTTGAGCGCGGTGAACACCGCTTTGAGCGGGTGGTCGTTCTCTTTGGGGGCGGCTCCAACGAGTTTTGACGCGTAGAGTACACGTTCAACCCGCACCTCTCCGTTGATGAAAACCGCCATCGAGAATTCATCGCCGCGATTGAACACAACCGCTGAGTTCGATGAGAAGAAATCCCGACCGAGGTGATACACGCTTCCGAGCGCGCTTGAGGGGACGGTCATGATGTTCGGTTCGATTCCCGCGGCTTTGCAGAGGTAGAGAATATTTTTTACGAATAATCGGGGCATGAGTCCCACGTGCACGTCGAACGCCGTGGCCGTTTGTCCCTTAACATCGACTGCCGCTCCCCCTTGAGACATCGGACCAAGGGGGGCGTACTGCACAAGAAAGTCGTCCAGTTCGAATGGGACGACATCTTGAACCTCAAGATCGACGATTCGGTCGAGGTTTCTCGAGTCTCCGAACGGTAGGTTGAGGTTGAGGGCAAGGTGATCGTGGGGGGGGATGATGACGCTGACCGCCGTCCATTCATCGAAGGTTTGAAGGGTAGCCCGCAGGGTCGCAAGAGATTCACGGACGATGTCGTGCAGGGGGTCCGTCGCCGTCCCATCCTCCGACACCTCTCCCTCGGTGATGCCGGACTCTTGGCCATCGCTTGCGTTCTCAGATTCTTTGGATGAAGGGGCGCCGCGCAACGCGCTTCCGACCGATTCAAAGAGGGAGGAGAGGTCTCGTTTGCAAAGCTCGGCTCGCTCGGACAGGATCGGCAGGGACGCTGTTGTCGCGGCGACCACCTCAACTTGATTGCCCTCCACCGTGGAAAGGGAAAAATCACAAGGCTGAGCGCTTAAGTCTATCGAGAGGATCCACTGCATAGGCGGAAATTACCTGGTATGAGCATGAAGGAGCAAGACCACATTCTACCTGCCAAAAAGGGAGTTCCAAAAGCCTGATTGTCTATCCCCCCGTTTTGTCGACGTTGTCGCGGTCCCGGGGTGGTCTGAGCCCTCTCCGCCGTGTTCGGCGCAGTGGGCCGATGGCTGAGTCCCTTTGACAAATGCCTCGGAGATCACCTGATCCCGAGGACACTGAGGCGTGGCTATCTGTCCGGTTCGGACATCGACATTGGTGAAAACGACACCCGGGGGAGGTGAGAAGTCCCCGAGGGGTAGGAACGGGGAGCTACATTTCATAAAATCCCCCCAGATCGGAGCGGCGGCGACCCCTCCCGTGATGTTAATGGGGGTGTTGTCGTCGAAGCCTATCCACACTCCCGAGACCAGGGTAGGAGTGTATCCAACAAACCACGCATCTCGAGCGTTATCGGAAGTTCCCGTTTTGCCAGCGGCCGGTCGGGTAAATCCTTTTGAGCGAGCCTTAGTGCCAGTTCCTCTATCGAGCACTCCTCGCAGAATAGTGGTGAGTACGAAGGCGGCGTCCTCGTCCGCTACCCGTTCCTCCACAATGTCAGACATCGCGACACGATCGCCCGAGCCATCAACGGCCGCCGTAAAGAGCCGGGGTTGTATGTAGATGCCCCCGTTAGCCAGCGCCCCATACGCCGCTGTTAATCGGAGTAGGTTTGAGTCAAGGGCGCCAAGAGCGAGGGAAGGGACCTCTTGGACATTGGGCGCTATCTTAAAAGCTGAGAGGGTCCTCTTAAGGGTCGAGAGACCGATCCGTTCCGCGATGTAGAGCGCCGGCATGTTGAGCGAGTTTTCGAGCGCGTAGCGGAGCGTGACATCGCCGCGGAATTCGTGGTCGTAGTTTTCAGGGGTCCACGCCACCCGATTACTCACCTGAAACTCCATCGGTTTATCCTCCAAGATGGAGACCGCGGTGGCCGTTTTGTACGAATTAAGAGAGCTATCGAGAGCGGTGAGGTAGAGGAAAGGCTTTACCGTAGACCCGATCTGCCGATTCGCGAGGTTTACCCTGTTAAACTGACTTTCGGCGAAATCTCGACCTCCTACCCAGCTTCGTACGAGGCCGGAGTACGGCTCGATCGCCACAAGGGCCGCTTGGAGCTGTTTATCGCTTCTTTTGAGCTTCGGATTCGCGGCCTCTATCGACGCGACTCCACGTTCGATCGCCTCTTCAGCGCATCGTTGCATTCCGAGGTCGAGCCCCGTGTAGACCGCTAGGCCGGTGGAGGGTGCGTTTTCTATGTCTATGGTTTGGGACAGCTCGGCCTCAAGGGTTGAGGTGAAGAACTGAGCGATCCTTCGGTGTTCTTGCTGCTGCGCGATTCGCAGTGGTCGTTTAACCGCCGCCGAGTACTCGGCCGCCGAAATGTATCCCAGGTCTCTCATCTTCCCGAGTGCCGTATCTCTCCGCTCCTTGGCGCGCTCAGGGTGTTTTCTCGGATTGTAGTAGGAAGGTGCTTTGATGATTCCGGCCAGGGTTGCCGCTTCATCGACCGAGATGTCGGCGATGTTCTTGCCAAAAAGGGTGGTCGCCGCTTGGGGCATTCCGTGAATTGAGATTGAGCCCTCTTGCCCCAGGTACACCTCGTTCAGATAGAGCTCAAGGAGCTGGTTTTTCGAGAGGTGTCGCTCGAGACTCATCGCCGTCGGAACTTCAAGAAGCTTTCGAGAGATCGTCTTTTTGGGGGAAAGGAAGAGGTTCTTGGCGAGCTGTTGGGTCAAGGTGCTGCCTCCCTGAACCAATCGACCGGCTATGATGTTTCGAACGAGAGCCCGAGTGATACCAAAGATGTCGATCCCGAAGTGATTAAAAAAGCGCTCATCCTCGATCGCAATCACGGCGTTCTGCACGCTCAGAGGAATGCGGTCTAGTGAGACAAAGCGACTTGCCCTCATCTCCTGCGCCCCAAGGTAGGAGATGATTTGCGGTTCAAGAAGGGTCCGCTGCGACTTGGAGGTCTGAGCTAGTGTCTCGCGACCATCGTCGAGCGCTAAGGTGATACGACGGGCCTTCGTGAGCGATCCGGTGGCGGTGGTGAATTCGCGGGCATAAATGGTGAGGGTGCCATTAGCCAGTGAAAATTCCCCGGGCCGGGAAGGGGACGAGGGGACCTCGGTGTACCGGCGGTCTACGAGGATATCCTTCAGAAGGTTAGGAGAGGTGCCTCCCTCTTCGTGCGCTCGAACGATAACGCTTTTGAGGTCGAGCGGCGCTGAATACACCACCGGAATGGTAGGCGATTCGAAGGAAGCTAGCCTTCGCTGAACCTGCGAATCTATTCTTCTCCAAATAATAGTAACGATAACCGTCGCGATGATTCCGAGGAGAATGAAAAACCTCGGCCATCTCCTTGGTCGAAATGGTGGCTCCGCGGTTTTAGGTGGGGCCTCTCGTACTGGCGATTTCGGCCGAGAAGCCTTTCTTTTAGGGGATTTTTTGGCCTTTTTAACTGGCATGATGGTTAGAAAACATTATAGTCATGCATACTCCGAAGCGATGAGACGCTTGGAGTCTGAGAGGTGCGCGTAATGATCAGCAGATTGCATGGAGAGGTTGTCGAGATCGATGGCGATGGCATAGTAGTTGATGTCAACGGTGTGGGGTACGAAGTTGCCTGCACCACGGCTCTCCTCTCTCGGCTCTCACTAGGCACTCGGGCCATCTTCAGTGTTTACACCGATGTACGGGAAGACGCTATTCGACTTTTTGGTTTTGACAGCGTAGCCGAGCGTCACATCTTCTTGCTCCTTAATCGCGTATCCGGCATAGGTCCGCGCTCATCTCTCGACGTCGTTTCGAACGTCGCTATTCGAGATCTTTTACGCGCCATTGGCTCCGGGGATGTGCATGCCTTGATGTCGATTAAGGGGGTGGGGAAGAAGAAAGCTGAGCGGATCGTGGTTGAGCTCAGGGATCTTGTAGCTAACATGGCTGGAGAGCGGGCCGATTCCCTTAGAGGGATGGTGTCAATGGAACGGAGTGGGGAACCACCGGCCACCGCGGTATCTTCCGATGCTGTTTCCGCTCTTGAGGTGCTTGGCTTCGCTCGGCGGGATGCCGAGAGCGCCGTTTCTCAAGCGGTTCAGGGGCGTGGATCGGTGGGGGATGTTGGCGAGCTTATCCGCGAGGCCCTCCGGTACGTGTAGCTCTAAGTTGTTGAAACCTCACAGGTTGTGTGGCTCGCTCACGAGCGAAAGGCATCTGTCCCGGAAGAGCTATTTAGGTGTAGTATCAAGGGGATATGGCTGGGCGCGAGATAACATCAGGGGATATCGAAGAGTTGCAAGACGAGGTCGAGACGTGGGGTAGCGTGGTTGAAGCTTCCGCTTCTCGGCTCTCTCAGGCGGACCCACTGCTGGAAGAAGAGACGTTGGTTGTCTCTCTTCGTCCGAGTCGTTTCGATGATTACGTCGGGCAGGACCACGTCAGAGGTAACCTTCAAATAGCTTGTAACGCGTCTAAGCGTCGAGGCGAGGCTCTCGATCACGTGTTGCTACACGGACCTCCAGGTCTCGGCAAAACCTCGTTGGCTCGTATTATCGCTGGCGAATTGGGGGTTGGATTCAAGAGTACCTCAGGGCCTGCGATCGAGAGGCCGGGAGATCTCGCCGCGATACTGACCGCTCTTCAGGACAAGGACGTTCTCTTTATCGATGAGATTCATCGCCTGCCCCGAGTGGTCGAGGAGGTTCTCTATCCGGCTATGGAGGACTTTGAGCTGGACATCATTATTGGACAGGGGCCCGCCGCGCGCTCGATTAAGATTCCGGTACGACCATTCACCCTCGTTGGGGCGACGACCCGTTCGGGTATGTTGACATCTCCGTTAAGGGACCGATTCGGAATAGTGCATCGTTTGGATTTCTATTCCGCTGAGGACCTTCGGCGCATCGTCAAGCGGTCGTCGCGCCAGGACAGATCAGGCAACGCCAGCACCAGCACCAGCACCA
>JAIXPR010000244.1 GCA_027486155.1 Pseudomonadota bacterium
ACCTTCCTCTGGGCGATGGTGATACTGGTGGGCGGAGCGACCTCCGAGGCCGACGCCTCCACCGCAAGTGATGTGACCGACGCGGCATCCCTCCTCCCTCACTAACGGAACCGCGCCTAACACTCCCCTAACACAAAGCTCACGAACGCCTAACCCTCTTATCGTATCGACACGATTGCGAATTCGCTATAATCCCCGTAACAAAAGACACGTTAGTTGTTAGATATGCATCACGTTATTAAACACATCATCGCATCCGCACTCTTCGTCAGCATTCTCGCTACTCCTAAGCTGGCATTCGACTATGTCCGCTCACCAGTTTCCCTCGATACCACGCTCACCCCGCACGTTATTAAGAACTCTGTAAGGCCCCTCAGCGAACTTCAAAAGATCGCGGCTCAAGTTCGCGAATGGCCCTCAACAACTCCTTCACTGGATCCTTCGCTCAAGCAAGAGATCGGGGCGGGCGCTTCCTCTGCGTCGTTGGAGAATGACGAGGACACCGAGGTTGATGAGGACGAGATGGAAGAGGAAAAGCCACTCGAGATTATCAAGCTCGACAAAGTTTTCTTCGACTACGTCATGAACACCTACGTTAAACGTATACAGACCCGATAAACCAGCCGGTGGGACCTGCGGCCGACCTCACGGGTGACCGCGGGCACGGAGGTGGAGCGCCCTGTGCGCCCCCCTGAACACCACAAACGGCGAACGCTCTCTCCAAGCGCCGCGAGGCTTATCTCGAGTTGCATGCCGGAGCGACTTAGGGAAGCGAGGCAAAACCCCACGTAAACAAGCTCGTAAACGTACCCGTATGACATTTTCGGGGACGTTCACGTGGGTAGTTCCAAAGTGAGCCTCCTCGTAGGTTTCCCCCCGCCTCCTGAGCTAACACACCACCTCACCACACCTCCTGAGGCCCTCGTGGAGAGGGAAGAGATTCCATACGATTCAGAACAGGAAAGGACTATAAAAGACGCGGTTTGAATACGAATCTGCGCGCGTGTACACTTCGACCACTATGAAAAAACTTCTCCGTATTGCCCGCACCATAGCCCTCTCACTTATCGCGACCTCCTTTCTCGGTGGATGCGGAGGAGACGATGACCAGGTTAACCTTCGATTCATCAACGCGGTGTCCGATGTCGCCGGGGTCGACCTCCTTGTCGACGGTGATGTGTGGTTCGAGGACCAGGAGTACCTGCAAGACTCGGGATACTTCACATTCGATACGGATGAGCACCTCTTTCAAGTCGTTCCATCAAATTCATTAACGCCCTTCAGCAATCTCATAACAGCTCTCTCGGATGACGAGGACTACACCTACATCGCGATGGGCTCTGCTCTGGACGCGACGGCTCTCATGCTGGTGGATAACAATGAGAAGGCGGGCAGCGGCGCGTTTAAGCTTCGGGTGATCGATGCTTGGCAATCTCTCCAGTCTGTCAGCGTCTATGTCGTCGCCAGCGGCGGCAACTTCCAGAGCTCCGCCCCTGCCGCGAAGAGCTTGCGCTACCGATCGGTCACCAGCTACCTGACGGGCAAGTCAGGTGGATATGATATTGTAGTGACGTACACGAACTCCGGAGATGTACTGGCCGTACTCCGAAACCAGACCTTTGACAGCGAGAATGTCTACACGATGATTATCGCGCAAAGCCCTACCCTTGAGGGCGCTCCGGTACTCCAGGTAATCGACGATTCAAAGGATTAATCGAACCGTTGATGACCGGAGTCCGACGTTCCTTACCACGGAAGGAGCGCGAAGAACCCTCGGTCCGGAACATCAGCGAATCGCTCCCGGTTTAAGCCTTCGGCGATAATATCCGCCCACGTATCGCAGATCTCTCGAGCTGAGCTACTGAGGGTGAGTCTGTTTACATCAAGCAACCGCGTCGGAGGGAATCGCCGATCCGCAAACGTCGCTATCAACTTACCGCTCTGGGCATCGTATACCTTAGCCGCGAACGCGACATGGGGATCTGATACTGTATTAAAGACCAGCGACGAGGCCGGAATCGGGACCAACATGAACCCAGCCTTCTGAATAGGGTGCGAGAACTCGAGCTCAGTTAACGCGATATCAAAGATAAGCCCTCGAGGCTCCGCTGAATCAACAACCGACACCACGCCGTTTTTATAGTTAGCGACCTTCTCAATCAGCTCCTGCTTAAAGTAAGCCGCAAGCTCATCGGCGAGTTTTTTGAACTCACTCTCCTTTGCTAAGAGCGTTCCCTTGCTCGCGAGCCATGAATCCTTCGGTAGGGTATCGGCGGTTACCGCGCGAAACCACACATTTGTGTACTGCTCCTCCGGAAGGTTCGGGTCGATCCACGCGTGCTTGAAGGGTAAGGTCTTATCGACGACCGTCATATCCCTTCCCTCTAAAAAGGTCTGCGGCAACGGGTTGGTCCGTTCCTTCACCGCGCACCCCACCATACCGCTCACAGCGAGAGGGAGAATAGCGAGGCGAACAAGGAGTCGAGAGAGGAAGAGAGATCGCATAGGGGGTCCTTTAAAGTGGTACCTGCCAAGGGACAGTCGTTGGTATGCTCACACCATCCCCTCTCTTTTTCAAGCCTCATTGAAAGTACCCGTACGATGCG
>JAIXPR010000136.1 GCA_027486155.1 Pseudomonadota bacterium
GATAGTCCCGCCCTATCTCGACTCCCGCCTCACGAAGCTCAAGGGGCCAGAGCTTCCATGGCTCATGAATAAGGGGGCTCTTCACATTCGCGAGCTCGGGAACCCAGGTTCGAACGAATGTCCCCTCTGGGTCGTGATCGTATCCCTGTTTCACAGGATCGTACATTCGAAGGGCATTGATCCCGGTTGTCCCCGATTGCATCTGGATCTGCGGATAGTGGATCCCCGGTTCATAGTCGAGGAACTGTTGGGCGAGAAAGTGCGAGAACGTGCGCCAATCCAGAAAGAGATCGTAGGCGGCGAAACTCACGAGCATTGCCCGCATGCGAAAGTTGAGCCATCCGGTGGCGCGAAGCGATCGCATGCACGCGTCCACGAAGGGATATCCCGTTCGTCCCTCCTGCCATGCCGCGAGATACTCCTCGTTGTGATGCCCCTCGCGCATCGTATCGAGAGCGGGAACAAAGGTGTGAAACTCGATTGATGGCTCTGACTCGAGTTTCTGTATGAAGTGGCAATGCCAATGGAGGCGCGATTCGAACGCGGAGAGGGAGCGAGGCCACGATCCCCGAGCCGCTGGAGGGAGTTCTCGAAGGTGCGCTATAGTCTTCCGTGTTTCTGTCACCACTGTTCGCATCGAGAGGTTGCCCCAGGCGAGGTAGGGGCTAAGGCGAGAGCCGAATTGTTGCGCTGTGAGTGGACTGGAGATGGAGCCCGAGTAAGCCTCTCCCCGTTCCGAGAGAAAGGATCGAAGGCACTGCAGGGCGGCGCGCTCGCCCGGCTTTTGGTGGAGGCGTGACGGTTCAAAATCATCGGGGGGAGGTGGGATATCCCCAACATCAATCGAGATCGGTGCGAGTCTATCCGGCGTGGCTATGGGAGGCGCCGTCATCAACTCCTCCCACTGCTCGGACCAGCGCTCTCGAGAACGTAGGCGACGAACAACGCCGAATTGTCGATGTTGGTTCCATGTAATGCCCTGGTCACGGCACCAAGCCCCCACCGCTTTGTCTCGTTCAAAAGTTTGCGCGTTGCCGGTCTCTTCATGAGACCAGAGGGTGAATGAGCCAAGGGTGCGCTGAAGCTCTCTCAGGATGTCCAGGATTGGTCCCTCCCGCACAATCAGTGGTTGTCCGAGCCGGGTGAGGTGATCCCGCAGCTCTCGCACCGACTCCGTGACCCACCACCGATGACGGGCGCTCATATCCGGTGATCGCCAAACTTCCGGTTCAAACACGTACAGGGGCACTACCGTCCCGGCTCGAGCCGCGGAGGAGAGGGGGGAGTGGTCGTGAATACGGAGGTCCCGTTTAAACCAGACAACATGCACGTGAGGGCTCTTATATAAAAAATACGTGTGTCCTCACGGTAACTGAATAGGGGTTCTCTCTTCAAATGGACCGCGGGTGATGTTCACTAAATTCCGCAAGCGCCCGATCGTTACCTGTTAGCTCGGGAGAGAGAGCACAAATATCTGATCCTCGTCCATCGCGATGTGCCCCAACCTTTCCAGCTCCTTCAGGGCTCGGGTAACGGCTTCACGAGAGGAGCCGATCATGCTCGCCAGCGCTTGGTGGGTTGGCGGTTGGGATACGAGATGAGCAGGGTCTCCCCCGTATTCGCTCGGCGCGCTCATTTCGAAGAGTACGCGGGCCACGCGTGAGGTGACATCGTAGAGCGCGAGGTCCGAGATCCTCATCGAGGCAGAACGCACTCGGAGGGCGAGATTTTTCAGCATCATGAGCGCAAGCCCGCCGAATTCGAGAAGGTGAGCCTCAAAATCCTCCTTCGTGCATCTCAGCAATCGACACGGGGTCAGCGAGACAACGTCGGCGACCCGAGGTCCGCCACAGAGGAGGGATATATCTCCCACAACCTCTCCTGAGCGCAGAACAGCCAAGATCACCTCCTTCTCGTTGTGAAAGCTGCAGACTTTTACACTTCCGTTAACGATGAAGAACATGTCGGCGCCGGGAGTTCCCTCCTTAATAAAATACTTTCCGGAGGGAATCTCCACGACCGATAATCGAGCCTGTAGTTTCTCTCTCTCCGCGGCGCACAGTCGCGAAAAGGGAGGGATCGATTCGAGTTCGGTGCTATCGGGATTCGTCGACGTTGTCATTACCTTCCGCTATAGGTGAGCATCCTTCGTTATCGTCAGGCGCTTGTGAGGAGCGCCGTCAGGAGATTCCTCCGATACTGAGCATTCAAAAAGAAGGGCGATCTCCATGACGCGAGGATCTACCTGGTCGGGTAAGTCTAGAACAACTGTTCCTCCCCGACTAGTAATTCTTAACGCCTCCACTAAGGACTCGAGTGATGTATCGTGACACACCACACGAGAGCAAAATTCGTCGGGGAGGGGGAACGCGCCCGTTGCCCCTGGCACGGCGAACGCCGCGCCATTGCAGGCGCTCGCGTCCTCGGCGAGACGCGCGAGCGAACCCTTTCGCTCCGGCTCCTCTGGATGGATCGCGATGTAGAACTCCTGAGGATCGTGAATCGACGGGCGTATTGTGCCGTTTGAAAAGAACTCTACCGAGACCGGGGTATGTTCCCCGAAGGTTTCCCTCCACAACGTTGCCATGTTCCGCAGGGCGTTGGTGTGAAAGACCGAGCGCCCTTGCGGATCCTTTGATTCCGGTGTCAGTTCGAGCATCGGCCACATGAACCGCTCAAGGTAGATAAAGGCGCCACGCATCCAAGTCGCGAACGGGACCTCCTTGTGTCTCGCGAGTTGAGCCTCTTTGTGTAACGCTAAGCTTCCCTCCCTAAACTCATTGAAAGTAGACCCGATGTTCCATAGGTCCGCCGCGCGAATAATTATCTCCTCGGGCGACGCGGGCCGTACCTCCGGATTTGTTGCCATGACGATGTTCTTTATCTTTAGCGCGGCCTCCTCCGAGTACCCGCAATCTATCAGGAAACGGAATGTGACCTCGGCGGCTACGCTCTCGGCGCTCTCATGTCCGAGCATGCGCGGAGGGAGGTGTGAGAGGGCATCGTGTAGCTCAATCGCGTTGCGCAGCGCGTCTCCATCGACGGGGATGGAATACGCGGCGCATCGCTCCATCAGCACCTCCGCGTTCGACCAGACCTTATCGGGGTGAGATATACCGTGATACGGCGCTTGTTCATCCGGAAGATACGTACGTTCACGAAGGTGACGGAGGTTGAGGCGTTGTTCGGGCGAGGCATCTCTGGGGAGGGTGTTAGTAAGTTCGATCATAGTGGATCTCCTTTACAAAAGGTTGATTACTCTCAACTGTAAAGGTGTCGCGAGACCTAACTTGGGCTTTGTGACAAATGTCACTGAGAAAGTGGAGGGGCGGGGCACGGGGTGTCCGATCGTGTCTGTCCGATCCCGTGCTGGGTAGGGGTGATGGGATGAGCGTCGAGAGGATCGTGGGTAGATGAAGGGAAAAGGAAAAGGGGCTCTCGGAGCCCCTTTTTGAGTTACGCCGCTCTGCGTCTCGTACGAATCTTCGTCTTAGAGTTCAGAATAGCGTGCCGCGTTTTTTCGGGATTGAATCCAAAATAACGACAGATAGAATTAAAGGAGAGAACGTATTCCTCGTCTTCGTCCATGAGGTATTCGAGCGCCTCTTGTCGAAGTTCTGGTCCACTGCTCAGATCCTCGATAGTTCGAAGGATCATTGCTCTCATTAACTCACTAACTGCCGTGTATCCCTTCCCGCCGAGATACGCGAGATCCATTTCAGGTAAACGATCTGAGCTGCTCACTGTAGACTCCAAAAAGTTAGTCGTACCTTTACGATTGAAGTCGCTCACCTCCAAACACTCTTCTCCGCGAAAACACGGCAAAGGGCGTCAGCACGTAAGCTCACTTCGAAAACCTGTGAGCAAAACTGTTGTAACCTGTTTCCTCAATCAAGGTTGCCCCTGATCGAGAAGACTGCAGTCGTTATGGTAGGGGGTGGCGGGGGCGCAACCTAGAAAAAAGAGAAAATGCCAAAAACGCCAGAAGACGGCCTTTTAGGGCCTTTGGGGGTGTTTTTAACTGTATTTTTGGGGGTGTTCGGTACCGTATTGGGGGGGCGACCGTCCTCGGTCGCCGCGTGGCCCCAATCGGCGAGGGCCGTCTACGTCGCGTGATATCCCATCGACCGAGGACCCGCCTTCGCTGCGCTACGTCGAGGCACGACCTACAACACCCGCTCCAACGCGAAATCGATCACAGCGAAGAGCGCCTCGCCTTCCGGCGTGAGATTCGAGAGGTCGCCTCCCAGCGCCTCAGCGAGATTTTTGGTCGCGACATCAGCATGACGCCGCGCCGCGTTCTTCGCTTCGGTAAGCACCGCGCTCTCCCGCAACTTGGTTAATGACTCCTCAACGAACGCCTGCTCCGTCAGCGGGTCTGGCGGTGTAAGTAAGCGTTTGGCGGCGGGATCGCCGCTCGCGATCCAGAGGATATTAATCAGCGATGGTTTTCGCTCCGCGATATCGATCCCTGGTCGTTTGCCGAGGGTCGCCTCATCCGAGGTGACATCCAAGATATCGTCGATGATCTGGAACGCGATGCCCAGCGATTCGCCGAACTTCGTCATGTGGTCTTTGACTGCGTCAGGTGAATCGGTGAGCGAAGCTCCACAGAACGCGGCGAGTCGGAAGAGCGAGGCGGTTTTTCGTGTCGCTATAGTGAGGCTCGAGCTCGCTGTGTGTTCACCGAGCGGTACCGCGATCTCGAGGGTCTCTCCCTCAACGAGCTCGATGCACGCTTGCTCCGTGGCTTCTATGATCTCCCGGTCTAAACGGGAGCAGAGACCGAACGCGCGGGTGAGGAGGAAGTCCCCTGATAGGAGGGTGCCTGGAGTTCCGTATTTCGCGTACGCTGAGGGCTTGTGACGACGGATCGGCGACTGATCGATGATGTCGTCGTGCATGAGGGTCGCCATGTGGATCAACTCGATGCCGGCCGCGATGTCGATGATGTCGTCGGTGATCTCCTGAGCGCCGAGCGCCTTTGAGCAGAGCAGGGCAAGGATAGGACGAATGCGCTTGCCGCCCAGGCTTAACAGGTACTCCGGTATCTCACGCATGATAGCGACATCGGATTTGAAGGTGCTGCGGATGCGCGCCTCAACGGCCGCGATCTCGGGAACGAGGGCCAGTGCGTGAGCGAAACGCTCCTTGGCGGAGGGCTGCGATATTCCGTCTGGGTTTGTGAGGGCTGGGGTCATACACGCCTTTGTTGGGGGCCGTCGGTGGAACGGTGATACGTTACTATAGATTACTGCATGTGAAATGACACCATCACCCGGAGGGCCCGCCTCCTGACGGGCCGGGACTCGCAATTAAACCTTCGTGCATACCCGGCCCGTAAGGATACGGGCCCTCCGGGCTTTGCGGCATCGGGTACAGGTGAGACCATCTTGTGCATTGAAATTAAGGCAATTTGTCTCCGCCGGGATTCGAACCGGCGGGGGTGAAGCCGCGTTCAGCGGCGAGAGGGGAATCCCCTGGGCCAAAGCGCCGAGCGGGAATAAGGGGGACAC
>JAIXPR010000276.1 GCA_027486155.1 Pseudomonadota bacterium
CGGTGTTACCGTTGGCGTATTCGTCGGGGTATCCGTCGGCGTTTCAGTTGGAGTGTTTGTCGGAGTATCGGTTGGAGTGTTGGTCGGCGTAACGGTCGGTGTAAAAGTTGGGGTCGAAGTCGGCGTGTCCGTTGGAGTTGTAGTTGGCGTGATCGTAGGAGTGTTGGTTGGAGTAGTTGTTGGCGTGATAGTTGGGGTCTCCGTCGGCGTACTTGTCGGCGTTACGGTTGGAGTGGTCGTTGCGGTTGGTGTCGGTGTCGGTCCAGAAAGAGGAGATGCCACCGCGTATCCATCCGAAAAGGAGTAGCCACCAACACCTGTGGTGTAAGCGGTCGTCCCCTCTTGCGCGAACGCGCTCGAACAGGTGAGCAATACATACACGATCCCCGTCACCACTAACGCGGCGAGATAAAGCCTTGACGCTTGGACAAACTTGCCAGCTTGACAGGCTGTATGTTCGGGGGGCTCTAGAGCCCGATAGGTACACTCCATCCAAGGATTGAGATCGTTCTACCGGGCGAAAATCTGCGGGTTTTTTTTCTTTTTAGCGTCGAATTAGAAAGGAAAAGTCCGTCAAATTTTTTAGCTATTACTTTCAGATGGTTAACACCTGCGAGTTTGTACCAAGCTTGTACCAAAAAATAGCAGGAACGGCGTTTCTCACACTCCATGCGTAGAGGTTTTCAGCAGCACCTGAGTTTAAGCCACTCAAAGCGTCGGCCCGGCGTGTGGTCAGACGGCTCATACACATGGGACTTTTTGCTGTGAACCGGGATGGAAAATTCGATCAGGTCAACGACCCGTTCCACATCGTCACGGATGGCTACTCGTAAATCGTTTTTGATGTTCCCGAGCACCATCCGCAGTACCGATGCACATAGCTTCGTTCAGGTATTGCATCCGCCAGAGGCACACGCATGCGATCACGCAGAGAGAATGTAGCAAGCCCGTATTCAAGAGGGGAGCGCTCCCTGCTTCCTCCTAATTTTCCGGACCTCTCATGGGTCTTTGAAAGCTGTACGGGGTACCCGACAAAGAATCAGTCAAAGGCTCTCCAAGGCTGATAGTGATATCGCATCCACTCGGAGTCAAAGCGAGCGATGCGCTGGATTTCGTGTCGGTGTGCTGACAGACCCTCTGATACTGCAACCCACCCCACACACTCCCGCTATCACGCCCCTTTCGGTTGAAGCCGAGACCCTCAAGAAGAGCTGTGGCATCACCCTGGCTACGCACTGCGAGATGGAGAGCGCCATCCGCTCTACTATTCTTATACGGGCGATGATCGCAGGTCAGCGCCTCTCCCAGCTTATGCACGACTGTCGGATAGTCCCGCATCTCGCCTATTGCGATACCAAGCGCTGTAGCAACCTGAGACGCTCGGTTCAATCCGAGCCTTGCCACTGGAGATGATGGCTGAGTGCGCACCTTCCGCACGGAAGTTTCCTCCTTGTAAGGGACCCGCTGATTAACTCCTCGAGCGTGGAGCGAACCCCTTTGTGGAACGACCAAACCCTCAAGCGCGTCAGCCCCATGCTCGGTTGTACGCCTCGCGAGGATCTTTGTAGCGTCACCACTGATCTGGATATGGGGTAGGTGATCGAAGGCCGCGGTAATGTCTGATCTCACGAGGTGTGGTGGTATCGGTATCGTGATCAAACTACCTCGCGTCGAAATAGTAGATAGCCCTCCGAGTACTAATGAGAGCTGCGCGATCGCCGTATCTTCGGGAGCGATACCCAGAGCACTTGAAATGATGTGACGTTCCGTAGACTGAAGTGGTGGCATACTGAGTACCTCGCGAGTAAGAATATGCACGAATGGTAAAAGGCAGAGGTGCGTAAGTAAAGTATTAATTGGGTTGCTGCTGGCGCGAGGCACCTCCCCGAGCTGGAGCGCTACTCAGCCTATTTGCAGTCAGTCTGATCAGGTCGGTCTTAGATGTAATTAGACATTTCCTCCGGGCACAGAGCTTACCCACGTTGAGGCCTCGCTAGTGGCATTCCCACAGAGGGAGAGTGATCGGGGGGCGGAAAGGCTAAGCGCTGTCTCGGCCAAGCACACGCTTTGACTAACATCCGAATGGCTTTTATCCTGCTCTCATGGGTCCTCAAGCCTCACAACCTGACATAGAAACCCCGCTCTTGCGAGCGCTCGCTAGCCTCAGAAGAGGAGAGCGCGGAGCTGAGCAAAAGGCGTGCACTATACTTCTTGACGCCTCGACACGCTCCCTAGCTCCGCTCGTTCCTGTGCTACGCTCTATTCTAGCACTTGATAACCAGGATCTTCTCTTTGTAACGGCCAAAGCCCTCGGTGAACTTGGACAAAGAGCCGAGACGGCTATAGACGATCTCAAAGCACTCGCTCTAACAAAAACCTTTCCCGCATCACTTGCCGCAGCACATGCGCTCGGAAAGATTCCCGGAGAGGGAGCACTTGAGGCCCTCATCGAGATAGGTGAGAGGTGGGCGCGTGACAAGGAGATGCGGGAACCAATTGCGGATATCCTCGTTCCAGCATTCTTGGAGCACGCCTCGGCTAGCGCGCCCTTTATACAACGTTTAGATGCCGTGCTTAGACCTTGCTTCGAGGACAATGACCCCGCATCCGCCGAGGAGACTCACCACAACCAACACAACCAGCGGGAGGAGACTCCTCCGGTAGAGATTACCATCCCATCGTGGGACCTGAGCGCCCTCTCGCTTCCCAATACAACGAACCTCAATCGAAACGGAGTTCTTGAGAACCCGGAACGGGAATGTGTACCAACCACGGTCGGTGCCGTGCTTCGTCGAGAGATCGGTGTAGTGTTGGACGGGCACTCACTTCCAGTCGGCGTGGAGATCCACACCACTCCGTCGTCGCAAGACAACGTTCAACCGATCGTTGTGCTCGAAATGCGGGCAGCTCATCCATCGGGATGGAGCCTGAACGACACCCTCTCGACGCTCACCTCACTCGTGAGAGAGAAATTCGACCTTCCAGCGGATGAGACCATCTGGCTCGAACACATGCCAGCTAACACCGAGACAAATTTCGCTCCATTCGAGAAGACGTTTCGGATAGATCTGATCTATTTCGAGATGCTGGGAAGGTATGGCCTTCCGATGTATACCGGTGTGCCATCGGTTCAGTCAGTAGTGGAGGATATCTCGAGCGGATCATCCTCGTAGCGAGGCTCGCCACGGCGTTGAATCGCACTCCGTCTCCTTGCTCTCATTTCTCTAGTCGTTTGACGTCTTTCCACAAGATGTCGTTGCTGAGTGTGCCACCCGGATCGTAAACGTCAACTCTCTCAGGGTTTAGATTGCTCGCGGTGGTGTCCATGAACCGACCCTGGGCACAGTGCTTCACCTGGTTCCCTTCGCTGTCTTCATATATCACCAAAAACTTGATGAGTTGGCGCTCACGCCCTGCCATTTTGCGAGCGTTTGCCGGAGACAGCGCGATATCTCCCGGCCGCAGCAAGGTATCAGGTATATAGAACCGTCCCTCCTTGCCGAGGTCGAACGCTTGAATCTCTGAATTGTGGTGAGCAATCTTTCTTTTTAACGATCCAATCGTTCTCTTGTGCAATCCGATCACAGAGGAGATGTGTTGCTTTTGCTCCGGTCTTGTCGCGTTCGCCATCTGCTTTTCTAAATTCTTTATTCGAGTGGTCAGGTCTTGCTCACTCTTCCGCAGACGCTCGATCTCTCCCTTATGCCGCAACCGTATAGACGTGTCTTTCACTGAGAATCGTGCGATCCTCTCTTCAGTGTATGAATCCGCGTACGGGTCGCCCGGGAAAGCGAAGTGAGTGAGCTTCCCAAAATTTCCATGCCCCCCACTCACTCGAAATAGAGAGTCTTCACAATCCTTCGAATCGTCATACCAGCAAGTGCCATCATCTACGGTCGCGGATGGATCGTAGTTCTGGGACGTTGAATCGGTGCACCCCGGATAATCTCCACCATCAACTCCAGGATAAACACAGGAGCCATCGTCAGCGTTGGCTAGGGGATTAAAATTTATAGCCATGAGGCTCGTGCAACCCCAGATCTGCTCCGGCATTTCTTGAGCGGATGCCGCAGGAACGGAATGAAGCGACATGAACAAGAGAAGGGCGAACAACAAACGGATACAGTTTCTATTGGCGTGCATGTGGCAAAAACCCGCTAAAACAAGCGTCCGGCAGCGGCAAGACGCGGATGCTGATTATAGTATGGTTGGATACGAAGCATCTGCGACTTAGCGGAGGTAAATGGCTGTCTTTACAGCCACATCGACCTACCTCTGTCGCTCTGATAACCAAGTTCACTTTTCTCTGGATGGGCTAATCTTCCCGTTCTTCGAGGCAACTCTCCCTTCGTCTGCCCCAATCGGTAACTTCGATGGCCCCTAAAAATGTGCGCCCTGCCACGTGTACGAGACCGTTTTAGCCTCTCCGGTAGCGCGAGAGGCCTGGACGGAGGTCTTGCCCACAATCTCGCCGTTATCGCGCAGGCTGACCCGGCTTACCAAGTTCCCTGCCCCATCGATCCTTGGAAGCGAGAACTCCACGGTAGTGGCGTCGACGAGTCGTCCTTTGAGCGGCTGAAAGAATGCGATACTAGATGCGGGCTCTTTTGTAGAGCTTACCGGAGACTCCGACAGGGTGAATCCGCTTACCTCACCTGATTCCTCCACTTGCAATCGCAGGAGCCCAGAGTTGTAGCCAAGCGTACTAGCCTTGGATGAAGCCTCCGCCCCCTTCTCCTCGAGGGTGTAACGCCACGTTCCGTTGAATCGTGAGCTAGCGACAGATGCACTGGCCCCGACTATCTCCGATTGTTGGGGTTGAAGGAGCGCATTATTTTCCTCCGGTGCAGGACTAAGCGAGTTAATCGCATCGTGCTTCGAGTCGAACGAGGGGCTAAACCAATCAACCGTGCGGTTGGTGAGAAGTTCTCCATTCGGTAACCGACGGCTGAAACCAGCGGTTGAGTAGATATCTCCCTCGGCATCCTTCCCACTCTGTTTTACTGATATTCGCTCAACTCCACTAGCAATCAGATTGCGAACTTCGCCATCCTCACTGATCCCGTTTTGATTGCTATCAAACCAAAGAGCAAGGTCCTGCCGTTCTGCGCCGGTAATCTCTCCGTTATTGTCGTCGTCCAGCAGCGCGAGCGCCTCATAGCCATTCTTCCACAATGGCTTAGAGAGCTTGTCGGATCGGTCCATCCCTACTTTCTTGAGTCGGACCTTGTCTGCGTGGCCAAAGGTCCAATTGCCGAACAGTTGAGTTGCGGATGTTATCTTACCCGTTCCCTCAGGGTCATACACCAACAGAGGCGTCTCAGCGGATGCCTTCCAGTGATAGGTTTTACCCTGACTACGTGGATTGAGAGGAAAGCTGGTCAAAGCCACTGCGCGGTTCAGATCTGATTCAGCATTCCACAGTAGTGATATCGGGCTCTCTGTGAGCAACGTGCGATAGGTACTCGTGCTGCAAACGCGAGAGGTGTCTACATTCTCATCATTCGCGATTACTTGACATTTGGAGTTAAAGACAACGCGGCGAGGAGTTGTAAAATTAGGCATGAAGGCTCCCCGGAACCGCGTAGCAGTCGGAGGAGGCGAGGAATCGTATGAAGATGATTCTTTTCGGCACTCGTTATTCACACTTGCGCTAAAAAACTGCGCGACAGGGTTTTCGCCAGCGGAAAATATCGGCCGAAATCCCCCCCCCTCCATCTGTGTTTTCATGACTGTAGAATGACGCTCACCGGAGTACCACGCTTTCAACCATTTCCTTGGGTCGAGCTTCAGGTCTCTGTTGCTGGCACCGCCGAGTCGACTACCTTGAAGCCCCCCCGGAAACTCGCGTTGAAGGTATGACACTCCTACGCGATCCACCGAAGCCTTGCCACTAGTGATAGAACGGAGATCCTCCTGGTTGATAAATCGTTTCGGTTCATTACGCAGGTAACACCGATACATCGACTCCTCGGCTTGAACCGCTCCCCAGTGAGCTAGCGCGTAAAAGAAACAATCATCTGAATTAGAGCTGGCGAGGTTATGCAGGTCTCCCATGGAGCCGTTACCACCACAGGCCTTGTAAACTTCCGTTAGGCACGAGGTCTTTGAGAGTGCCCCCTCAACCAACCGGGAATTCTTGTTACTAAACGAGAGAAGGTTGTAGTCGCACTGCTTTTTGCATTGCACATAACACCGCTCGCTCATCGCCACCGTGCCTGAGCAGTTGCAAACCTCTGGGCCATTATTAATATAAGGGCTCAACGCCGGGACGCTCACCTTAAATTTTGATCTCACGGCTCTCTTCGATTGGACCATCTGTGGCTCTGTCGATCGAGCCGGGTGTACTTCGACGAAGGCTTCCCCCGCCTTGCCGTCGAGGCGAGTGAGTACCACCGACCCTTTCTGGAGCTCGGCGCGGAAGGGCTCGTTTCCGACAGAGTCCTTGCACACATCAGCTAGAGCCTCGCCCTCCGAAGCCGCGGTGATAGCGCAAGCCGGAGAGAGAGGGACCATCGCTAGTTTCGGATAGGTTGCCGCTGGCGCGCTCACCTTCATCTGCTCAAGGTAGATCAGGATGGCCGCGTCAATGAGTGATACAGCGCTCAATTGAGTGCCATCAAAAAGATAGATCTTCTCCTTAGTTGTAGCGAGCTCCTGCCGCCATGGATCCAGGCTCTTGGGAGATCCAAAAAAATTTACCCCATCCTCGGCTTGCTTTTGAATAAAGGAGCGAAATTCCCTCCACCGCTTCAGACTCTCGCTGGCATCACCATTCATTTTGTTGGTTTGCACGAGAGCCTGAGATGGGGATAAGAAAAGAACTACCCGCGGGGAGAACCCATCTAAGAAGTTTCTGAAAGCTGAGTAGCTCCGTCCCTTATCGTCGGTGAGGTCGATGAAGGAGGCGTCATCTGAACCTATTTTCTCCGCAAGGGAGATGGTGTGTCGCTCGTTTTGAAGGTCACCTTCACTCAAGAGCTCCGGCTCGAGAAGCACCACTGAGCTGGTTGTGTCCTCGGCGCGCACCGGTTGATTAGTGGGTGATAGCAAAGCCGCCGCAATGCAGAGCGACAAACAATTACGAACTATGGAGTGGCTTCGGTTCGTAACGCTACCACGGAGCGATTGGTCTGTTTGCTTTCTCATATCCCTCACCACCCCTACATATGGCCCCTCTGGGGCCTACCTCAGGGAGAGTCGGTTATACCAGCCCCGGACTAAAGAATTTGCTGTCAAAAAGACGATCGTTCGCCCCTCCAGGCTCAGAAAACAAGGGGGCCTCAATTGCTTACCGCACTTCATCTCATCCGTTTCTCCCTTTCTCCTGTAGGGGGGCTGCTTCTTCTCCTGTAGGGGGGCTACTTCCTTTCTCCTGTAGGGGGGCTGCTTTTTCTTTAAAAGTAGCCCCCCTACAGGAGAAGGAGAAAAGCCCGAATATTGCCCCCTCGTGCAATATTCGGGCTTATATAGCGAGCTTCGCAAGAATACGGGCTAGCGTACTCCAGCCATTGCTCGTGCCATGCCACTAGCTACACATGCCCTGATCCTGGCTGGTCGACGCTTCGCCTTGGACCTACTTGTGGCGCACCGGGAGACCAGCTTCTTTTTTGCTGCGCTGATCTTCACTTGAGACTCAGTCGGAGCTATAAAGTTTGAGGACATCTGCGCTACCCCCCTGTATTCAGCGAAATAGCATGAGCTGAATCCTGTGTTGCTCCTGCTATATCCCTCCACACCAACAAAATCACAGTGGGTCATTTCGATTATAGAGGCCTCATACCCACTCCCGTCATTAAGAGGTTTACCAATCACGCCTTGAACTGAGGCAACGCATGTTTGGCCCTGTTGCTCGCGGGTAACTTCACGATACGGGCAGAGCCTCTTAAGCTCAGCTGTATCATAGTCGCCGGGGGGCAGGGCGTTGAAGCAACGCTCAAATTCCCCTGCGGCTGCGTCTACCAACCCTCGCCGTAGATCCCAAATCCCATTAAATTCGAATTCGAATTCCGGGGCTTCGAGGGGCGTATTAAGACGCGCTGTCGAATTTCTCGGAACTGCCAACCCACCCCCTTTCGAGCCGTTGATATTTCTGGTGGGAACGTTCAGGCCATCAAGCCCCCCAGCCCACTGCGTGGGACGAGTCGATCTGAAGATAACCTGCTTCGAATCGGTCACTGGAGTTAGTGACTGCGCAGGACATCCAACTACTTTCTTGCCATCTAACCAGGGAACATCGCTGAGCCGCTCAGGCCCGAAGGACCTGACCGGAGTTCCTGTAACTACGAACTGCTTATTGAAAAACGGCCTAATCTCGCTCATCGCAGCTTTACGCTGTCTCTCGTAATCCTGAGCATCCGATAGGCTCGCTAACGAGGAAACGCACCCTAGCAGAATCACTAAATAGCTCATTTTATTTATTTTTATCATAAACCTCTCCCCTAAATAATTCCTGCGCATTTATTACAGTATAAACCTCGGTTTCGATCTTAGTCAAATCTAAATCTAAAATCTAAACCCTGCGCGAGTGATTCCTTCTCCTGAAGGGGTCCGCTGTTTTTATTCATCCAGGCAACTCCCCCTTCGTTTCCCCGAATAGCCTCTCATGGGAACGAATATGAAATACCACCCACACGGGAGCGTATTGTTTTGCACCTTTAGCCTTGAGGAAGGATTGCTGCTTCTGGCGAACCCACTGTGCCAGGCTATTGTGAAGACCTGCCTGGCGCGAGCATGCGAGCTGTATCCTGTTCGCATCAGCCACATAATTGTAGAGGCGACGCATATTCACCTCGTTCTCGTGGTTATTAATCCCGACCACGTTGAGTCATTCTTCCGTCATTTCAAGACAGACTCAGCGCACATGCTTAACGGACTGCTCGGCCGAACTAAGCGGACCGTGTGGTGCGAGGGATATGATAGCCCGACAGTGCTGACCCCCAAGAGAGCTCTCATCGCGATAGCCTACCTCTATGCCAATCCAGCTAAGGACAACTTAGAAACTTCGATCGACAGGTATCCTGGGTTCTCCTCGTGGAGGATGTTTCAATCAGGGGAGCATACCCGCCATTGGAAGCGGCTACGGCGTCCTCAATTTACCGCTATCACACGAGATGCCAATAACTTGAGGGGATACACCAAGCGTGCGGAAGAGATTCTAGCCTCATCCGATGAGATGCAGACGTTTACCCTTGAGCCGAACGCGTGGTTGGAGGCGTTTGGCTATCACTCTCCCGAGGAACAGCAGAGGATTAACAGGCATTTGATCGCCCGTATCAGACTGCTTGAGGAGCGCGCTGAGAGGAAGAGAGTGCGGGAGAGGAAACGCGTAATCGGTAGGGACCGGCTTCTTGTCCAGGTCCTCGATACCACGTATCGGCCCAGACGGAAGGGGCGGCGTATGTTCTGTCTCTCTGAAAGACGCAGTGTGCGTGTCGAGTTTATACGATTTTTCAAAGCGCTTATGCACAAGGCGAGAGCAGTTCGAGAGAGGTGGAAGCTTGGGGATGTTACAGTTCCGTATCCCCCAGGGTTGTATCCACCATCGATGCCAAAGCTCGCCAATGTGCTTGGTCGTTAGCTTTCTCTATGCCAGACTTTTGCGTTCTCCGATTCGCAGGTCATTGGTGTATCTAGAGTCCTGTTCCATACCTCATATTTCATCGTGCTAGGGCTAGTCGGCTCACTTGGGCGGTAGCCCGGCTACAGAGAGAAAAATCAACGAGAAAGTATCGCGGCGAGTTCGAGAGATTGAAGCAGATATGGCATCTATTCGGGACAAAGAGGGTATCCCTCTCCCTTCAGAGTTTGAGGTTTCCTCTCAGCCAATCGACATACCTTATGAGCCTAAAAAGTTCGGAAGAAGAATGTGGTGTATCTGTAGCGATATTCC
>JAIXPR010000409.1 GCA_027486155.1 Pseudomonadota bacterium
CCTGTCAGATAGTAATTCTCAATACCCCCTTATCCGCCGAGCGGGCTGGGATGCTTCAGATTATCTGGGCCACCAAAGGTTATGCGGGTTTGGTCGTGCGATGTGGCTTAACGAGATCAAGGATACCCCTCGCGATCGTGGCTGCCGCGTTCGTTGAGGCATTAACCCCTGGGACTTCTTTCATCTCCCTATAATCACTAGGATTTAAGAGCTTTGAGAGTGCTTCTTTGAGTCGCGCCGGGAACTCAGGCTGGGTCTCCTCTACGAGGATCCCCTTCTTGGCGTCGACCAATACCCGCGCGTTATCGGTCTGATGGGTTCCCTGCTGAAAGGGGTACGGTACGAAGATCGCTGGGCGGTTCACACACGAGATCTCTGCCACCGAGCTCGCCCCGGCGCGGCTCAGGATGACATCCGACCACTCGTAGGCACCCGCCATGTCATCAATGAAACTCACCACGTGAGCGGCGACACCCACTGCGCGATATGAGTTTACGACCACCTCCATAGATTCGGGGCGGCACTGGTGCACCACCTCTATCTTTCGCTCAGCGAGCATCGGAGCGATGTGCATGACGGCATCGTCGAGACCACGAGCCCCTTGCGACCCGCCAAGGACCAAAAGACGCTTGGGAGCATCGGGCCGTACGGTCGTTGGGTCCACCGATGAAAGCTCCTCCCGAACCGGATGCCCGGTGTGAACTATCTTAACCTTGCCACGCACCGTGGTGTCAGCGAACGCGGTGGACATCGTCGTCGCGAAGAAACTCAAGACCCGATTAGCGAGACCAGGTTGCCGCTCAGCTTCATGGATCCAGGCTGGAACCCCCTTCCATCGAGCAACGATCACCGGGAGCACCGATACATACCCTCCGACTCCAACGACGACGTCGGGCTTAAACGACCTATAGAGAGACGATATACGCGCTATTCCTTGTGGAAGTCGGAAGAGAAACTGTACGACACCGAGCAGCTTTCTGCGCTTAACTCCAGCGCTCGCTATGACGTGTCGGGTATATCCCTTTTCGACGATCAACTTCTCCTCGAGGGGACGACCGGCACCGATGAACTCTATCTCGCAAGTGGGATCGGCCCTCTTGAGCGCGCTCACGATGTGCATCGCGGGGATTAGATGCCCCCCGGTTCCCGACGCCGCGACGATAAACCTACGACGGGGCTGCTCAACGCTCTCGGACACACCTATCTCAAAACTACTCGAACTCACCGGGCTACCCATGAAAGTACTCTGGAATCATGAAACTCAAACCTCTAGCGGGAACCGTGAGGATGCTCGCCAGCGTCTTTGCGGATACCGAGCAGGAGCCCGACAACCCCCATACAAGCGATCAAACTGGAGCCACCGTATCCGACGAGCGGAAGCACCATTCCCTTGGTAGGGAGGAGACCGATAACGACCCCTACGTTCAGAAGAGCTGGCGCCACGATCATCATAGTGAGACCCACAGCGAGTGCAAAGAGAAAGGTATCGTGGCGAACCGCGCGGGCTATGAGAAGCCCTCGCCACATCACAACGAGGAAGCCGACGATGATACAGAGACCACCAACGAAGCCGAGCTCCTCCGAGATGACGGCGAAGATGAAGTCGGTATGCGCCGCAGGTAAAAAGAAGAGCTTTTGCTGACTACCGCCGAGTCCAACACCGTACACCTGGCCAGTTCCTACCGCGATGAGGGATTGGATCAATTGATACCCCTTGCCGGATGCGTCCGCAAAGGGCGAAAGGAAGCTCACGACACGCATCATTCGGTAGGGAGAGATGTACACCAAGAAGCCCATGATAATGGCGACTGCTACCGAGCAGAGCACCATGTGAGCCAACCGCGCTCCAGATGCCAAAAGCATCGAGAGCACGACCACCACGATAACGGCGGTCGAACCGAAGTCGGGCTGAAGGAGTAAGAGACCCGCCGCGAGGCCTACCATACCCAACGGCTTCACGATGCCGTTCAGGAACGAAGATAATTTAGCTTCATGGCGAGAAAGGAACCCCGCCATGGATACGACCATGAAGACCTTAACGAACTCCGCCGGCTGAAACCGAACGGGACCGAACTTGACCCACCGCGACGCCCCACCCGCCCTATCAGCGATACCTGGCGTAAGCGGCAAGAGGAGAAGAAAAAGAGCCGCGATAAGGAGATAGGGAGAGATCTTTCGCAAGAACGCAAGGGGAACCTGCATGCAGGTCACCATAAAGATACCACCGAGCACCGCTGAGATAAGCTGGCGCTTGGCGTAGAAGAGCGAGTCCCCCATCTTCTCTTGCGAGACGATACCGGTCGTGGAGTAGACCATGACGAGCCCAAAGCCTACGAGGAGCAGAACCGATACCACCAAGAGGTAATCCACCGGCGATGGAGCGTGAAGTTCTTTGAAGCGGCTCGATGGGAGGGCCGAGGTAAAATCCATAACGGGATTATGCCAGCGTAGCCTTGTGGCGGCCAGATGCAAAACGAGGGCCCCTCACGAATTCTATGGACCCCTCGCGGCGGATTTTTCACCACCGAAACGAGCCCAAGGTTACTTGTCGAAAGCCCCCCTATCAGCCACTATAGTCGCCATGAATTCAACCGCCCTTACCGAGGCACACGAGCATCCCCCAATCCACTCAGAAACTCTCGGCTCTCGTGGCCCAACGGTTGTGCTGCTCCACGGATGGGGACGCTCCCTCGAAGCGATGCGACCACTCGGGGAGCTCCTTGCGGAGGAGTGTCGGGTGGTGCTCCTAGATCTTCCCGGGTTCGGTAGATCCCCCCTACCAGCCCCAGCCTCCAACGAAGGTGGCGGATGGGGAACCTTTGATTACAGCGAACGGATCAAGGAGTTCCTCGATCAATCGGGCATCAAGGAGTGCGTGCTCCTTGGACACTCCTTCGGTGGTCGCCTCTCAGTCCAGTTAGCCTCCAGGTATCCCGAGATGGTGCGGGGGGTCATCCTCGTTGGAAGTCATGGACTCAAACGGGAGCGCCCGCTTAAGGACGAGATCAGGGTTCGGTACATCAGGGCGCTCACCAAGGTGGCGAAGGCGATCGACGGCATGACCGGCACCCGCATCTTCGCTCACCACCTCGCGCCCCGCTTCGGTTCGCGCGATTACAACGCCGCCGGCGATCTACGGAAGACCCTTGTCAAGACGGTCAACGAGGACCTGACCCCCGAAGCCTCTCGAATTACAGCGCCGACCCTCCTCCTCTGGGGAGCGAACGACACCGAAACGCCGCTCGACCTCGCTCACAGCTTCAATCGCCTGATCAAGGGATCGCAGCTTCACATATTCCCGAACAAGGGACACGAACCCTTCGCGGATGTGGGCTGTCACCTCCTTGCCACCTACATTACCGAGTTCCTTACATCGAGAGGCCTCAGTGCTCGCTAAAATCACAACCATCATCCTCATCGTGGCGATCCTCGCCTTTGCGTGGAGGAGAACCCTTTCCTTCCTCCGCTATTTTCAGCAGGAGGAGTATAATCCAACCCGCTTCATCGCGTGGATAAAGAGCAATCGGGCCTTCGACACGCGAGGCTCGCTCGTCCTTCTCCTTGCGCTGATCGCGCACGTCATCTTTCCTGGCAGTGGAGCCTCGTTTCTTATAGCACTCCTCTCAGCCGCGACCCTTCTCGTTGTCGCCTACGGCATCGAGGGAGATCCTCGCACGACCGGAAAGATCCGGCTCAATATGACGGAGCGCGCGACAAAGACGGCGTGGGTCGCGTACGGAATGCTTGCGATCGTCGGAGCATTGCCCCTCTTCGGGCTCTGCTGCTCGTGCTCTCAGGAGTCAGCACCGCTTACCCTCACAGCGCTCTGCGGCATCGCGATCGCGCAGGCCACGCCAGCGGCGCTCATGCTCGCCGCGAAGATCCTCTCGCCAGCTGAGAAGAGACTTCAAAAGTATTACTACGATGACGCGAAGCGAATCCTCGCTGAGGTCAATCCCTTCGTGATCGGCATCACCGGCAGCTACGGGAAGACCGGCGCGAAGGCTGCGCTTGGGGATCTCCTCACACAGACGGTCGGAAGCACCTTCTGGCCTAAGAAGAGTATCAACACCGTCATGGGGATCACGCGCACCATCCGCGAAACGATGCGACCGCACCACAAGTACGCCGTCATCGAGATGGGCGCCTACAACATAGGCTCTATCAAGCGTCTCTGCGAATTCACACCACCGAAAGCCGCTCTCGTTACCGCCGTAGGCATCATGCACCTTGAGCGATTCGGCAGCCCAGAGAACGTCTACACAGCGAAGAGCGAGATCGCTGAGGCGCTCCCCGAGCACGGCATCTTGGTGTGCAACGGCGACAGTCCGAACGCGCGACGGATGGCCGAGCAGCACAAGCGCGGGACGAACCTTCTCTATGGTTTCGATCTTTCGAAGGGCCCACTCGATTGTTTCGCAACCGATATCTCGTACGATGAGCACGGAACTTCCTTCGTCATCCACTACAAGGGGGAGCGTTTTCCGGGGCGCACGCCGCTGTTGGGACGCCCCGCGCTCTCAAACGCCCTTGGAGCGTTCACGATGGCGTGCGCACTTGGGGCGCAGCCCGCGTTCGCGGTGGCGTGCATGGGGAACCTACCGCCAGTCGATAATCGGCTCGTACTCGATAAGGGATCGCGCGTTTCTTATCTCCGTGACGCCTACAACTCGAACCCAACCGGTTTTGAGGCGGCGCTCGACGTTCTCAAGAATCTCCCCGCTCAGCGGCGAATACTAATCACTCCTGGGATGATCGAGCTCGGTGACATGCAATACGAAGAGAACAAACGCCTCGCGACGATGGCGGCGTCGGTGTGCGACCGCATCTACGTGGTCGGCACAACGAATAGAGACGCCATCCTCGCCGGACTCGCTGAGGCGAACTTTCCGCGAACGAAAACGATTATAGCCGAAACACGGGACGAGGCGTTCAACACCCTCGCCGAACAGAGCGCTGAGGGCGACCTGGTGTTAATCGAGAACGATCTCGGCGATCTCCATGAAGGCAAGGTGAGGTTTTAACGTGACACAAAGGAAACGAACACGGGTAGCGGTACTCTTTGGCGGACGCTCGGTCGAGCATGAGATCTCGGTCATCACAGCGCTCCAGCTGATGCAAGCGATCGATCCGGCGGTGTACGAAGTAACCCCTGTGTACATAGCGCCCACAGGAACGTGGCACACCGGCAATCAGCTCCTTGAGCGATCCTTTTACGCAAAGGTTCCTGCCAACCTCAACTCCCTTCAGGAGGTAACCCTTCTGCCGAAGCCCGGCGTACGGGGGCTCACGAAGCTCTCAGATAACTCCACCATCCCGATCGATGTATTCCTTCCCGCCTTCCACGGGCAGTACGGAGAGGATGGGTGCATTCAAGGGCTCTTCGAGATGGCGGATGTGCCGTACACCGGCAGCAACGTCGTATCCTCGGCGCTGACGATGAACAAGTACGCGTGCAAGGTATTTCTCAAAGAGCACGGGGTCCCCGTGCTTCCCGCGCAACTGATCACCCGTTCGGATGCTCAGAAGAATATTGACGGGGTCGTTCAAAAGGCGCTTTCGACGGAAGGCTTCACGACACTCCCCCTCTTCGTCAAGCCTTGTAACCTCGGATCGAGCATCGGCATCTCCAAGGTCAAAGAGGCACACGAACTCGCCCCAGCTCTCGCCAAAGTATTTCGCTTTGATACCCACGCGCTCATCGAGCCGTGCGTCAACGATATCATGGAGATCAACTGCTCCGTGCGCGAGCACAACGGGGTTCACGCCTCGGTCGTTGAGATCCCTGTCTCTCAATCCGGCGTGCTCTCGTACGAGGAGAAGTATCTTCGAGGTGGCGGAAAGAAGACCGGTCAATCAGCGGGAATGGCGAGCCTTACCCGCGTCATCGATCCACAGGATCTCGATCCCGATATCAAGAACTCCGTCGTCGAAATCGCCACTCGATCATTCACGGTGCTTGGATGTTCCGGTGTCGCGCGCCTAGACTTCATCGTCGATCTCGCGACAGGGAAGCTCTACTTCAACGAGTTGAACGCCTTCCCAGGTTCGTGCTCCTTCTACCTCTGGGTCAGGTCACATCCCCGGGTGCTCTACACAACGCTCATTCATAACATGATCGAAACCGCACTTGTGCATCACGCGACAGCGGCGTCCCTCGACCGAAATATCGGGCTTAAGGCGCTGCGAGCATGACCGATATACCGGCCCTCTAGTCCGTCACTTTGCAGCCCCAACGCAGACCAGCTCGAATTGGAACTAAAACCATCCTTTATTCAGCTAGTTAGGCGCAACCTTGAGGGACGCATCGTAGATCTCCCACTGGTCATCTTACCCTAGTCTAGCAATGCGCGGAAAAACCCTTTCGTTTAGCGAAGAAGGACTCAAGCACCCCTCGATGGTACACACCCCTCTTACACCGCATCCTAGGTTTTCGGCCCCGATCTACGGTCTCATTCTGTTGGTCCTCACCATCTTTTGCTCAACCAACGTTCCGGCGCAGCCGGAGCCGATGCCACCACCGTCGTGCTCGATTATCTTTTCTGGCGATACCCTCAAACGCGCCCTCAAGGAGCTTGCGCCACTCATCGATCCCACTCAGGAGATTGAGCTCGACATCTTAGATGAGCAGCAGCGCAGTTATGCCGACAAAGCCGCTGAGATCTATGAGGTGATGACCTCGATGTGTCACGTGGGCACGATCTCGCCGACCGTGGCGATCCTGCAGAGCTGCGCGAGCGCGCCAACCACCCAAACCCGAGCATGGAGCTCGTTTATTACGGAGCTTAAAAAAGCCGCCGTGAAGAAGCCTCGCCTCTCTACGGAGCAAGAGCAAACGCTGGTCGATGGGTGGACTTCAACCCTTGAGCCTTTCGGGACACGGATGTATCTCGTCTCATCGGGCACAGATCTCACCCCGGTTACGATTCAGGATCTTGTGTCCACGACACTCTCACCAAAATTAACGTCACTCAGAACGCCTCTCAACGCCTCGTTCTCGCCACGGTGCGTCCTCAACGCCACCTCACTCGGAAAACGGATCGATAAAACCTGCGCTAAATCGATACCTCTTCCTCCATTCAGCGCCCACGTCGAGAACGGCGCCCTCATCCTCGTGCGATTGGCGAAGGAGAAGGGACGCGCCTTCATAAAGCTCTGGAACGAATCCCCAGAGGAGCAGAGCGTTCTAAACGAAACAACGCTCACGGTCGATATCGGAAAGGTCGCTGTCGTCCGCCCCACACCGACACCGACCCCAACACCAACCGTGACGCGAACTCCAACGAATACGCCGAGCCCAACCCCAACGCGTACACCGACCAGAACGCCAACACCAACCAAAACACCAACGCCTACTACGACACCAACCGCAACGCTCACCCCCACGGCGACACCAACCTATACGAGAACCCCAACGTGGACGCCAACCCCCACCAAAACGGATACTCCGACACGAACTCCGACCTACACACCGACCGAAACACCCTCACCAACCCCAACCCTCGACTACGAGGTGAGCAAAGAGATACTCGCGCCAGGCGATGAGACCACTACCCTCGATCCGGTCTTCGGAATCCGCTTCGCGGATGACGCTAAATCCATTACCGCGATACTCTCCGTCCAGGCCCGCTTGACGGAGCAGCCTGCCGGAGCGGACTCGACAGCACGCATAAGAAACCTCACCACGAGTCGATTACACGACGATGGTGTGTTGGAGCTCTACTTCTCTCCACGATCAGGGGGGCGCTTTACGACACCGCTTCGAGCGAACACCACCTCAAGTATCTCTGTAACCGCTCTCGTCAAGGACGAGGTCGGCGCAATCAATCTCCTTACAACGATCGAGGAGATCTCATTCAGAACAACAGCAAACGACTCGCCGAGCGGTCAGACGGTCACACGGCACGTTTTTGCCCTGACCGGTGAGAGAGCCCCCACACCAACGCCCATCCCAGAGGATTGCGGCAACGAAATGGACGACGACGATGACGGTGATATCGATTGCAAAGACACCGAGTGCGAAAACGATCCGGCCTGTGAAAATGCGAAATGCACAGGAGCGAGCTATTGCAATCCGAGCTGCTCTGAATACAGCCGATGCCAGTGCGACCCATCCGCGCCCGGATGCTCCGACAACTGCCCGTGTGGGACCACTCGGGAACTAGAAACGATGAGCTGTGTACCTAAAGGCGAGACATGCGACAATTTCTTCGACGACGACTGCAACGGCCTAGCGGATTGCGGCGACGCCGCGTGTAACGGGGCTCAAAACTGCACCGTCAACCCCTGCAACGGATCTAACGTGTGCAACCCTGCCTGTTCGGAATATAGCCTCTGCGGGTGCCAGCCATCTTCCCCAGGGTGCCAGCCGACAACTCCCCCCGTTGAGGAATCTCCCGAGCCAACAACTGTTCCGACGGTAGAGCCAACGCCAACCGATACACCAACCAACATCCCTTCAAAGTGTGGAAATGGCGAAATAGACTCAGACGAGGGTGAGCAATGTGATAACGAAGCGGCGGAACCGAACGCCCCATGTAGCGAGGGCGAGGTTTGCTCAGGATGCGCCTGCATAGGACCGCGGGGACCTACGCCCCGCACACATCCGTGCAAGGTACTCGTCATCTCCGGGATTAACTCAGATGGAACCTTCTACCCCGCTGTTGAACAAGCACTCAACAAAGCGCTGCCCCCTCACGCGTCGGACTTCGCGAATTTGAACAAGACCGATCTAGGGGGAACCGAAGACCCCTATAAGATGGCCGAAATAGTCGAATCTGAACTGAAAAAACTCTACGGCAACGGTGATAAGACAGAGCGGATTCTCGTCGCCGCTCACTCCCTCGGGGCGATCGCGACCTTCAACGCAAGGACGAAAAACGGCGGGAGCTATAGTGATACGAAGTTCCTCCTCTACGATCCGCCCTACTTCGCAAAGGGCACGAAATCGATCCCCTTTCCCCTTCTTTTCCTTCCGCCAGTCCCGAGAGGGATCGTACAAGCTCGAAACGACGGGATCAGGACCAATCCGGACACGATTTCGTGGACGGACGGCTACCCAGACCCAACCGATCTGAACCACAGCTTTTACAAGTCAAATCCAGCAGCTCTAAGCGCCATTACCGACTGGGCCCGCGCAAACTGTCCGACTGAAACCCAACCACTGCCGTAACAACCATCTCGTCGGTACGTGGAGATTTTGCGCGCTGATAGGTAGGGCCACGTCACCCAGGTGTCACCACGTCTCATTACGAACAAATACGAGGCAAATCCTACCGGTGGTCGCATTGCAGATCTGGCCAAGCGAACGTGCTCGTAAACGTGCCCCTACCCGAAACAGTGAGCTTTCTAGTTCCGGGTACGTTACCGTTCACAGGGTTTAGCCAGCGCGTAGCCCATATTCCGGAAGCAAGGACCTGGGACGTGGGGCTTTGGCCTCTTTTCGCCGGCCCACCGTTGAGAGGTAAACCAAGCAAGCACAGCACCTTACAAACCACCTGCGCACTCAAACCACCCGTTACATCACATGAGCACCGGTACCGAGCATATCCCACAATGTTCGGCCGGTGCCGAGTTTTAGTTAAATTCGTTTTAAGGGTTGTATCATGAAATCTCA
>JAIXPR010000118.1 GCA_027486155.1 Pseudomonadota bacterium
TCAAAACCGCGCCCTTCTCAATCACGGTGTGGTGCTCACGGCGGGTTACCTCGCTCACGCCCGATGGTGCAGGATGGAGAGTAACTTGTGCTGACGGATCTTCGGCGAGCGGGGCGTATATCGTTCTCTGCGGGGCTCATGAGATTACATCCCTCGCTCAAACATCATGGGTCCCACTCGAACCGATCCGAGGACAAACCGCGCAAGCGAGCGCCTCTCAGCAATCGCAGACCTTACGAACGGTCATATCCTACGGCGGTTACATCACCCCTTCGTACGAGGGGGCGCACTTTGTCGGCGCTCACTATCGGCACAACGACATGAACGAGACGCCGACCGGGGAGGACACGACCGAGATCCTCTCGCGGCTCTATAGCACACTCCCCACGATCTCGAATCTGCACGTCACCTCATCTCGGGTATGCTTCCGCGCCTCGACCCATGACCGCATGCCCTACATAGGTCTCCTACCATCTCACGATGGCGCCAATCTCTTTATCAACGCGGGACACGGAAGTAGAGGCCTTGTGACAGCGCCCCTTGGAGGAGAGATCATCGCTCGCGCGATCAATCAAGAACCTATGACCGACCTCGCGGAGGCCGCGTCCATCTCATCCGCGTCCCGTCTCTTGAAACGATCGTCTATTTCAGGGCGACCCGGCGAACGTGCCCCTTCACGATAGCTTCGCGTCGCGCCTCGGTGAGCACTGAAGCGACAGCCGCGCTCACGTTTAAACTCTCCAGTGGTCCGATGCGGGGAATCACGACCCGAACATCCGCCGATTCGAGCGCTCCCTGCGAGAGTCCCGTTCCTTCAGAGCCGAACATCAGCACCACTTTATTGGCCCATTTCACGCTGTACATCGAACGCGCCTCGTGAGGAGTGGTCGCGACGAGGGACCATCCCCGAGATTTGAGGAGTCCGAGGATGGAGCTACCATCTTTCATGAACGCGATCGGGAGATGCTCCGCCGCGCCCTCCGCGATACGACACGCCGCCCCAGAGAGCGACGTGACCGATTGAGAGTGCAAGAGAACTCCATTAACACCGAAGAAGCACGCCGTCCTCAAGATGGCCCCCACATTGTGTGGGTTTTCGACCCCTTCCATAACGAGGATAACTCCGCGCTGAAGATCCGCGACTCTTTTTAGAATATCTCCTGGCGACATCAACGTGAGAGGCCGCGCCTCTATCATCACCCCTTCGTGATGCTCAGTGGCCGCGACCCGCGCTATCTCCTCGTACTCCGCTATTTTGAAGGGAACTCGCTTGCGCTCAGCCCACTCAAGCACATGGTTGAACGCGTCCTCCCGTTCGGGGGTCACAAAGATCCGCTTAATGTCCTGCCGCCGATGCTCGAAGATCGCGAGACAACACTGGACGCCGTAGTACTTTACTCGGTCCTCTTTATCGAAATGGGGCGGTTTATAGCCGGTTTCACCTCGCCCTCTCTTACCCTTTGTGGTACTCGAATGTGACTTACGTATGGCCATATCGACGCCCGAACGACATATCTGTGTTACTCGAAAGGGACAGGAGAGCTTCATCCTCCAGGAGCTCTCCCCCCTCGCACCGAGCTGCCAGTGTACCCAGCTTGCCCCAGGGGTGGTAGAGCTTACGGGGGTCGACATCTCCTTTTTATCTCAAAATCCGCTCCTCTTCTCTCGACAGATGCTAACCCACGCCTTTTCCCTTGAGGGCTCCTCAATTAAGACGGTCGCCCAAGCGGTCGTTGCGGCGCTCATCGAGAGATTGGCAGAGCCCCCCCCAGCCTGGTGCCTGCACATCTACGACCCAGCGGCGGTTGATACCGGAGAGGAATACAGCCGGCCTCGCCTCATCCACCAAGAGGTCATAACGATCCTGAAGCAACGGCGCAGATCACTCGCGAAGGCGCTCTGTCCAACGTGGTCCTCACAAACCCATCTTGCCCAAGTGGTCCTAGCGGCCCCAACTCTGACCTTCATGAGCATAACCCCACCAGAGCACCAACAAGCGCTGCGAGCAAACATGAGTCCCTATGTCGCTGGGTATGTCGATATTCCAGATGACAAGGCCCCTCCATCTCGCGCGTTCAAAAAACTCCGCGAGGCGATTGAGGTCTTTCATCTCTCGCCGAAGCGGGGTGAGACCTGCGTAGATCTTGGGGCCTGTCCGGGTGGATGGACACATGTGATGGTCGAACGGGGACTTCGCGCCACAGCGATAGATCGCAGCCCACTGGACGACCGCCTCATGCGAAACAAAAACGTTACCTTCCTGAAGGGTGACGCCTTCACCTGGCTTCCCAAAGAGCCGGTCTCCTGGCTCATATGCGACGTGATCACCACCCCCGACCGTACCCTGGGCATACTCGATACCTGGCTCTCCAAACGACACTGCTCCTTCTTTTGCGTCACCGTAAAATTCAAAGGAACGCCGGATTTTGAGAACTTGCTGAAAATTCGCCAATTGCTTCGAACTACAACGCGCTGGTACGATGGGAAGCAGCTCACCAATAATAAAAATGAGCTGACCGTCGTCGGGGAAATCGCTCCTGGCGCATAAAATTGCCTCCAACTCCTTGATTTTATCCGCCGTTCCATTGATCCTTACGAGCTATGAAAACACCTCCTTCTCAATTCCGCGCCCACCCCTGGCACGGCGTCTCAGCCGGTTCTGACGCCCCCGCTCTCGTCACCTGCTACGTCGAGATCGTTCCAACAGACACCATGAAATTCGAGGTTGATAAGGAGACAGGAATCCTGCGCCTTGATCGGCCACAGAAGTTCTCAAACCACTGTCCTACTCTCTACGGATTCATCCCTCGCACCTTGTGCGGCGATGGGATCGCCAAGCTATGCGCCAAAGCGACCGGCAAGAAAAATATCGTGGGGGATGGTGACGCGATGGATATCTGTATCCTCACCTCTCGACCTATCCTGCACAGCGACATAATCGTGAACGCTCGCCCAATCGGTGGATTCCGTATGATCGACGGAGGCGAAGCCGACGATAAAATCATCGCGGTCCTTGAGAACGATGAGACCTACTCAGACACCCAAGAGCTCGCTGACGTTCCTAAAGGAACGATCGACCGTATTCACCATTACTTCCTCACCTACAAGCAGGTGCCGGGAGCTAAAACCCAGCCGAAGGTAGAGGTCAGCAAGTTATATAATCGTAAGACCGCGTATGCTGTTATTGAGCAGAGTATGCGGGATTATGAGCTGGAATTTTCGTCTGCGCGCTAAATTCCCGCAGCCTCCTCGACGGTAATTACGCCGAACGCGGTTTCCTTTTCAGCGGAGAACCCATTTCTCCATCTTCGGAGAGAAAGGCAACCTATTGCAATTGGAGCTTCCGCGGATATGGCCGCATCAAGTTCTGGAGTTTCTTACGCCCTTATCGGGGCCGCCGATGGTGACTTAAAAAAAGACATGCAAGAGACGTGAACGGTAGTTCATGGATTCTTAGTGGCCGAGAACGAAGCTAGCATTTTTGACTCAAATGCTGACAGATGACGAGCCAATCGATCCCCTAGTGAAGAGCCCAGCAGAATTCCGGGCTTCTCCACGAGACGGTAAGATATACCACTGGCGAGCATAACTACTACCACAGCCCCCCAAGATTGAAGCAACGTGGGGAGGGTCGTGAACTGTTTCATCGCGTTAATAACGAACATGTGAAGGAGATATATGCTGAAACTAATCTCCCCCGTTTTCACGAGAAACGGGTGCGTTAATACGGTCCGTAGAGGAGAAGAGTACATCGCCGAGTACAACACTCCCACTACTGACACAGACATCACCAACGACAGTATCGGAGCGAACTCGATGTTAAGGTCACGGGTAAACATTTCCCTATATATAATCGTACAAACAGCCAAGCCAAATAACGAAAGCGTGGTGAGAGCAGAGACCTTAAAACCCGAGGCGGATCGTATCGCATCAAGCCGATGACTATTCGAGATAGCGAGAAAACTCCCCATCAGAAACGGGACCAGCTTAGGAAGGGCCGCGAGCTCATTGGAAAAAACTACCGTGGGACTTTTCAGTCCAGATATAAAGGAGGCCGCCATTAGACACACCAACGCGGCTTGAACCCAACGGACATCACACCATACCA
>JAIXPR010000040.1 GCA_027486155.1 Pseudomonadota bacterium
ACCATCGCCCAGAGGAAGGTCATGGTGGTGTAGACCACTCGAAACTCCTCAGGGAGTCTCCACGCGATAACGGATACAGCCGCTCCCCACACCTCGAAGAACGGGAAGCGATCGTTCACTAACATTTGGTAGGTGCAAATTCCAAGGACGGTAGCGATGACAGCTGGAGAGCAGGTAATCTTCACGCAGAACACCACCGTCATGAGAAGAACACTGACAAAGAGCTCCCATCCAGTTGGGGTATTGGAATAGATAGCCAACGGAAGGGAGATGAAAACGGTAGCTATCGCAAGCTGGTAGCCTGCTTTCAGAGAGCCTGTGGGGCGGCTTGTTTGCATCTCGCGCCAATAGCGACGTTGTCGCTTGAAGCAGGCGCACATGAGGATAAGGATGAATCCGGCCGCCGCAATCTTTAAATACTCAGTCATACGTGTCTATTAATTCCTGTCTTTGTATGAGTGGTATGATGGGCCAACCGCGGTGTGTGCTCAAGCTAAGAGGTGTTAGTTTTGTGTTTGGAGTTCCGGACGAAACCGGCTCTCTAGCCCTTCCGTTAGGCCTAAGTGCCTAGGGTTATGGCTTTTTTGTTTTCTCTGAAACTTGTGGTCGGCCGCAGCGGTCACCCTCGGTCGGATCCAGATCGCACGTAAACGGACACCCTGCTAGTACTCGCTGTGTATCCCACTAAGAGCCAGAACCTCCCAGAAGGTAGGAAAGGATTTTTCCACGACGTGGGGTTCTTCGATTTCGACTCCCGGTACCCGGGCGGCGAGGACCGCGCATGACATCGCCATGCGATGGTCATCATAGGTCTTTATTCGCGCGCCATGAGGGTTGCCGCCGTGGACGATAAGATAGTCAGGACCAGGCTCACTCGTGATACCGACTTTAGCAAGTTCAGCGTGCAACGCCGCGATGCGGTCGGTCTCCTTGACTCGGAGGGTGCTTAAGCCACGCATCGTCGTTTTTCCCTGAGCGAATGCCGCCACTACCGCAAGGGTCTGCGCTACGTCAGGCATGTTTGACATGTCGATATCTATCCCTTTAAGGGTCTTTGGCCCAACGACGGTTATGGAACGCTCATCTGAGGATACAGAGCATCCCATACGCATCAGGACCTCAGGGAAATGGATGTCTCCCTGCGCCGAGCGAGGGTTCACGTTTTTGACGGTCGCCTTTCCCTGTGATACCGCCGCCAACCCCCAGAGGTATGAGGCCCCGGAAGCATCTCCCTCGATCTGCATGACGCGAGGTTGATACGTCTGCCCCGGCGCGCAGGTATAGCGCGTGTATGAGTCGTTTGTAATGGACACGCCGAATTCCCGAACACTTTGAAGGGTCATATCGATGTACGACTGCGATATCTGTTCCCCCTCGATCTCGACCACGAGTTTGTTTGTGTTGAGGGGCGCTGTGAGCAGGATGGCGGAGATAAACTGACTACTCACGGTGCCGTTCATCCCTATCGTTCCTCCTTTGAGGTGAGTTGTTGAGCGGATGCGAAGGGGAGGGCATCCCTCGGTTCCGAGATAGTCGATCTCGGCGCCCAAGCTTCTCAGTGCGGTGACGAGCTCCTTAATGGGACGAGCGTGCATGCGCTCAGAGCCTGAGAGAACCACGTCGATGCCGGGGATAGCGGCGCAGAGCGCTGTCAGAAAGCGCATCGTGGTACCGGCCGGACCTACATTAATCTCGCCGTGGTAGGGATTGAGCGCCCCCCCGGTACCCTCAACGATAAGAGTCGTGCCATGAGGCCCGGTCTCCTCGGTGATAGACACCCCGAGCAATCGTAGCGCCTTGGTCATCGCTTCGCTATCTGAGCTTATCGAAGCGAGTGAAAGCTTCGACACCCCTGAGGCGAGAGCCGCGATTATGAGTGCGCGGTTGGTGTAGCTCTTTGATCCGAGTACCTCACATGTGAGCGAGATGGGTTTAGCTGGTGGAGTGAGTTTCAGTGTTATCATGTGGTGGTGGCTCCGGGGGATGTGGGGTCCTGTTAATGATAGCTGCGTTGTCAGCATGGATGAGTCGCGCCGGGTTGTATCGCCGCGAGCGACTCACCGATCACGTCCTCTGAGATCACTACATCGAACACGGCTGAACCAATGCGTTCGAGGAGGGTCCACTTGACCTGTCCTCCGACATTCTTTTTGTCCTTCGAGATCAGAGCTCGAAGCTCGCCGGCTGGGATAGATTTCAGTAGCCGAGTGGGAAGGCCAGCCGCCGTGAGTCCTGTATCGATCGTTGTAAGGTCAGCGAGCGATAGCTTGCCAACTCGATACGAGATGTATGCCTCACCATACATCCCTATCGATATCGCCTCTCCGTGAGTCAGCGCGGGGCCATGGGCGAGCGCGAACGATTCGATGGCGTGTCCGATAGAGTGACCAAAGTTTAGAGCCTTTCGAGGGCCTTGTTCCGTTTCATCGCACTCAACGATCGCCTTCTTAATCTCGCAGGAGCGATGCACGATCTCTACCATCTCATCAGGTGTCCACCGCATGCAGTCCCGAGCGGTAACCTTGTCGAAGTATGCGCGGTCCGAGATCAATCCGTGCTTTACGACCTCAGCGAATCCCGAGCGAATCTCTCGCTCGGGAAGGGTCTCAAGGGCGTCGATATCGATGACCACGCCGACCGGCTGCGCGATGGACCCGATCAGGTTCTTGATCCCGTGGAAATTTATCCCGGCTTTTCCGCCGATGCTCGCGTCGACCTGGGCGAGGAGGGTGCTCGGTACGTGAAGGAAGGCGACCCCTCGCATATAGGTTCCCGCGGCGAAGCCGACGAGGTCACTTGTGGCGCCCCCACCAACTGTGATGACCAGAGATTTTCTGTCCAGTTTCTGTTCGGCGAAGAACTCCCAGAGATGAATGAGTTCATTTACGTTTTTTTGAGACTCACCACCTGTAAGTGACAGTACACGAGTAGGAGGCACCGAGAGAGCCGCGCACACGCGGTCTTTCGCCTTAGAGGCTCCGGCGTCAGCTACCACTACGAATGAGGAGTACTTTGAGGGGGAGATGAGCTCAGGAAGCTTTTCAATCAATCCTCTATCGACCCAGAGTGGCGAATGAGACTCAGTTCGCGCGACGTTGACATCGAGAGTATACATTACGAAACCTCAATCTTTTTAAGATCCGCCATTAACTTCGCGAACTGGGGGAAGCGAAGAGCTTGCGGCCCATCACTCAACGCCTTCTCCGGTTCCGGATGGAACTCAACGATAATACCATCGGCACCAACCGCTTTAGCGGCGAGCGCCAATGGCGCTACGAGCTCCCGTGTTCCCGCGGCGTGGGAAGGATCGATGAAGATCGGTAAGTGGGTTCGGGCCTTGAGAACCGGTACCGCGCTGATATCGAGCGTTCCTCGCGTCGCCGTCTCAAACGTTCTGATACCACGCTCACATAGGAATACCTGTTGGTTTCCTCCGGCCAGGATGTACTCGGTCGCTTGCAGGAGCTCCTCAATAGGAGCGCTGAGCCCTCGCTTGAGCATCACGGGGCGACGGGTCTCTCCGATCGCCTTCAAGAGGCTGTAGTTTTGCATGTTGCGCGCGCCAATTTGCAAGATATCGGCCTTCTCCGCCACACGCTCCACGTCCTCCGTAGTCATAACCTCGGTGATGACCGGCATCCCGTGAGCGCGGCCCGCCTCGATGAGGAGATCGAGCCCCTCATAGCCGAGTCCCTGAAAGCTGTAGGGCGAGGTTCGAGGTTTGAATACCCCTCCACGAAGGATCTTAGCGCCGTTGTTTCGAGCCTCACGGGCGCACGCCATGATTTGCTCACGCGATTCGACGGAGCAGGGCCCCGCGATGACGAGGAAATTACCGTCTCCGATCCTAACACCTCCAACGTCGATGATGGTGTTATCCGGCTTGTAATCGCGACTCACGAGCTTGTAGCCCTTATCTTTGCCACCACTCTTGGGAGCGGGAGTGTCTTTCACCTCGATGCGAACTGACGATGGCTGGCACGTATCGGTTTCGCACGGTGAGCTCTCCTGATTCGTCACCTCTGTTGGGGCGACATCGCAGGATGGGAAGCATCCAAGCACCTTTATGAAGCGGGTCAGCTTCGTTACTTCATCGAGAGCGGCTTTGACGTTCGGGGCCTCGAGATTGCCGATAAAGTCGATGTAGAACATCTCTTCCCATAAGTTGTCGGGAATCGGCTTGCTCTCAAGTTTCGTGAGGTTGATGCCATGCTGTTTGAACGCAATAAGCGTGTCGACGAGCGCTCCAGGTTTATGCAGGGTGCTCATCGCGAGAGAGACCTTGCTGGTGACACGAGGATCAACCTTGACGGGACTCTTTGATACGACGACATAGCGGGTAAAGTTATCCTCGTGATTCGCGATGTCCCGTTTCAGCACCTTGAGACCGAACATTTCGGCTGCTTCCTCGCTCGCGATCGCCGCGCGATGTTTGTCGCCGCTCTCCTTGAGCTCCTTGAGAGCTGTCGCGGAGTCGGTCGCGTACTGAACAGCGCAGTTTGGGATTGAGGCGAGGAAGTGCCCACACTCGGCCACAGCGAGTTGACTGCAGTGAATGATGGTGAGCTGCGATACGCGAACGTCCTCTCGTCCGATGAGGCAGTGGCGCACGTTAAACTTCTCCTCTCCCACGATCGATACTCGGGAGTTTAGCAGGAGGTCGTACACTTCATTGATACCGCCGGATGTCGTGTTCTCAATCGGCAGGATGCCGAGCTCGCACGAGCCGCTCTCAACGGCGTCTACCGTCTCCTTGAATGAGGGGAATCCAACAAAATCCGGCCCTGCTGAATGTGTGGTGGGCGCGGCAGCGGGAGCGCCCGCTGAGGAGAGGATCGAACGTCCCATGAGATGGGAATAGGAGCCATCGATCCCTTGAAAGGCGACCTTGACCGAGCGCTTGCGTTCAGGCGCGCCGTTAAGTTTTGATTGAAGGATATCCTGTTGGAGGCGTACCGAGTCCGCGATGATCTCGTGAAAAAGTTTCACGATGAGCTGTGGATCGAGACCGAGGAGTCGTCCGTCAGCGATTCGTTGTCGGATCAAAGATTGCTCCCGCGCCTCGTCGCGAATCGGAGTATTCGCCGTCGCCTTCGATTGGATGACCCTCTCCGTAAGCTCTCGACGTTGGGCGAGTATCTCAAGGAGCTGTTTATCGAGTTTATCTATCTCCTGACGGGTATCTGAGAGCTCAGTGTTGGATATTTGTGATGTAGTCATACGTACTTCCCGGTGATGATAGCTATGAAACGAACGTTAAGAACTTTGTGTAGCGGTGCGACCGACCGTACGCCGCGTCGAGGTATGCCTGTTTGAGCTCCGACGTTATCGGACCGGGAGCTCCGATCCGAAGAGACTTGTCCTCGATCGACCCGATCGGTGTCATCTCGGCCGCCGTGCCGGTGAAGAACGCCTCGTCGGCGTCCTGTGCTTCAGCGACGGTCAATTTTCTCTCGGTAACCACGAATCCCTTATCCCGAGCTATCTCTATAACTGAGGCCCTGGTAATGCCGGGGAGTATCGTGCCGCAGGGAGGCGTGATGATCTCGCGGTCTTTAATGATGAAGAAGTTCGCGCCGGGGCCTTCGGCGATGTTGCCCTCATAGTCCAGGAAGAGCGCCTCGTGATACTGGGTGCCCTGAACCTCCTGCACGGCGAGGATACTATTCACGTAGTGTCCACCTATCTTCGCGTCGGCGACGGTGGAGCGAGGATGAATGCGGATATACTTACTTACTTTGATGTTGGCCGAGGATATCGGTAGGTATGCTCCCCAAGGCCAACACGCGATCGTGACGTCTACCGCGGCGGTCGCGGGGTTGAGTCCCATGGTCCCATATCCGAACGTGGCGTGTGGTCGTATGTAGCACGCCTCCACTTCGTTTCGTTTGAGCAGTTCGAGTGTGATGGAGGAGAGATCGTCAGCGGAGTAGGGGAGCTTCATCCGGATCGCTTCGGCCGAGTAGTGGAACCGATCCATGTGCTCTTTGAGGCGGAAGATCGCGGTGCCCTTCTCCGTCTTATAGGCGCGCAGTCCCTCGAAGATGGATGATCCATAGTGAAGTCCGTGTGAGAGAACGTGCACTCGGGCGTCATTCCAAGGGACAAACGAACCGTTCATCCATATCCACTGCGTTGGTTCCATCGAGAAGTTCCTCGCGTTACATCAGGCTCGTCCGCACGAGGGGCAAGCAAAAAAAAAGGCCCTGCGGTGAAGCAGAGCCTTCTCCAGCCCATAAGGCTGGGTACTCTGCCCTTAAGGCCGGTGGCTAAACACAAAATACCATGTGTTGTTGAGTACTTTCATACGGAGAGTGTACGCCCGCAAGGGGGGGAGATCAAGGGTAAGTTGGGGGGAGGGCCTTGGTAGCCCTTACCCAGGGAAACGAAGCAAAACCCCACGTGATCGTAAACGTGAACGTAAGCGTAACCGGAACAAAAAACCAACTTTTTCGGGTACGTTCACGTTTACGAGCAC